>JAOZUU010000107.1 GCA_029938515.1 Desulfobacterales bacterium
ACCATCATCTATTTCAACCCTAGATACCCTTTTCGAAGGCGCTTATCGGCCTTTTCACCCACGCAATACCGATAGTACATCTGGATAAATTCATTATCCTGGATAGTTCCTTTTTTTTCACCATTGACCCAAAAGGTCAGGCCTTCCCCGGGGATATAGGTCGATTCGGTGGTACTGCCCGGCTGCATGTCCGTATCCAGCCAGGAGGCGAAGCGATCAATTTCCTGGCGGTGTTTTTCAACCAGTTCCGGTGGATTGGCCTTTTCCATAGCCTCGATAAATCCTTCTTGGATTTTTTTGGCTGTAGCCTTGCTGGTCAGGTAATGCAGGGAAAGATGCTTTACCTGTTCGGATTCAATCGCCTCCCGGGCATCCTGGGTGGGTTTTTCCAGGTAAAAACCCCCGGCAAACACTTTCACGACGACGAGAGCCTTACGCAGGGCAACTCCGTTTAAGTTCAGCGTTTTACCGGCGATGGTCTTTTCCTGTGAAAATTTAACCCCGGCTATCTCCGTGTCACCGGCGAAAACAATACCTGCCGTACATATCAAAACTACAGTGAGGATACCGAAGAATCTACTTTTCTTTTTCATATCAACCTCCGTTATTTCAGACCTCTTAGAAATGGCTTCTATTTATCTGGGATCATCTACGAGCTCTTAGTCCCCCATCTTGGCCATGTAATCGTCGTACAGTGTTTCAAATTTCAATTTATGTTTGGCTTCTTCCTGACACATGACCTTAAAAAGTTTTTTTGCCTCTTCGCCTTCGGCTTGTTTCAAAAGATCATTGTACAGTTTCAGGGCTTTTTCTTCATTTTTCATAGCCACCAGCAGAATTTCGTTGTAGGCCATTCCCTTTTCGTATTTCACATCGACCATAAAATCGCTGCGCTTGATATCCGGAATCCATTTAAATTTATAATTGGTGACCCCGTCAACGACGCCCTTGTTCTTCATCTCTTTAAGCATCCGTTCATGTTTGCGTTCTTCATCGGCCATCTCTTTCAGCATTTTTTTGGCACCGGACATGGATTCTTCTTCGGCGGCGTCTTCATAAAATTTCACGGCTTCCTGCTCTGTTTTAATGGCAAAATCGAAAATTTCCTCTAAACTCTCAAACGGCATAATTCTCTCCTTTCATTGCTTCGATCGCTAAAATTAAATTATCAATGAACCAATCAGTTCGTTCACATCGCTGATGTTTTTCTCTTCCAGATACGTTTCGATCCCATCAATGATTGTCATGGTAGCCGTAGGATCAACAAAATTGGCCGTTCCCACCTGCACGGCCGTGGCACCGGCAATTAAAAAAGCCAGGGCATCCTCGGCGGTCATTATCCCCCCGATACCGATTACCGGCACATCTATGACGCGGGCGACCTGCCACACCATCCGAAGGGCAACCGGCCGAATAGCCGGTCCGGAGAGGCCACCGGTCACATTTGCCAGTTTTGGCCGTCGGGTGTCGACATCGATCTCCATCCCGGTGATGGTGTTGATCAGGGAAACGGCATCAGCGCCCGCATCGACCACCGCCCGTGCCATCGTGGTGATATCGGTCACATTTGGCGACAGTTTGACCATCACCGACTTGGAAGTTCGCTTTCGGACCCCTCCGACAACCAATCCCGCCGAGGCCGGATCAACACCGAAAGCCATTCCGCCGGCCTCGACATTGGGGCAGGAGATATTGACTTCAATCCCGGCTACCGCCTCGACATCATCCAGTCGGCCGGCCAGTTCAGCGTAGGCTTCCATGGTTTCGCCATAAATATTGGCAAAAACCGGGGTTGCCACACCCGTCAGAAAAGAGAGCTTTTCAGCGAGAAACGCCTCGATGCCCACATTTTCCAAACCGATGGCATTCAACATCCCACAGGGTGTTTCCACGATTCGGGGGGGTGGATTTCCCACCGAGGGATCAAGCGACAACCCCTTGACGATAATGCCGCCCAGACGATTCAGATCCAATAACGATGCAAATTCAACCCCATAACCGAAGGTGCCCGAGGCTGTCATGACCGGATTTTTCAAGGTGATTCCGGCGATGTTAACCTGTAATTCCAGCAATATAATCGACACCTGCTTATGCGGTTATACTCAGCGGTACAATAAAGTAAATGTCATCATAAAAGAGAGCGAACGGTATGTAAACAGAAAATCTAAAAACCCGCAATCATCCCAACGATCCTGTTCGAATTTAGTACCTATTTGTTCAAATTCCATCATGTTTGCGCACGATTTATACCATAGTCAGATTGAATATTTAAGAAACTCTATCGATTTTAAAAGAAAAGACAGAGCGAAGCGATACCACAAATCGTCAATCTCCAATCGTCAATCGTCAATTTGGTTCCTGCTTTGCCGGGTTGGGGTATTGAAATGACGACAAATAGGTTGTATAGTCGGCGACAGTTTTTCTATCTGACCATAATCAATGGATCATCGGCTAAAGGAGGGTTGATATCATGTCGAAATGGACCTACATAGGGGGCCTTTGCTGGCTGGCTAGCGGCGTTTTGCTTCTTTTTCAATTCGTCGGTAACATGATGAAAGAAAACTACAGCTGGAAAATGCTGGCCATTGACGATGTCGTCGAGGCCAAATATCTCTCCTGGATCGACAAAATCAGCGTGGAATTAGCCCAGCAGGCGACCCAGTATATTGTCAGCATGCCATTGTATCTCCTGCTTCTCATTCTAGGAGGCATCTTCCTCCTGCTCAGCGTTTTTTACAAAGGCAGGTAATCCTTCGCTATCCCATTTAACGGAGTGACAGCAAATGGCGCCGAAAACCGGGACTATCATCTTAAACGGTTTACCCAACCTGGAAATCCGGGAAAAAGTAGTCGCATTTCTATCGCACCATGTTAAAAACCTGACGGCGGAAAAGATCTCTACCATTCTCGATAAAACCCCGGTCATTTTAAACCGAGACACCCCGCCCGAAACCGGAAAACCCCTTGTAGACAAATTAAATGATCTTGGCGCATCCGCCAGTTTTGTCCCGAATATCCCCCGGGATGAAAAGTCCCGGTCAATACCGGTGGAGAGAGAAATAAAAAAGCCGGATTCGAGCGCGGCCCATCAATTATCTTCACCAACACAAATAAAAGCGCACGTGAATCGACAAGATCAACTGCTAGCGGCCGGTATCAACAAACAAAAAGTCACCGACGATCGGTTCAGATTCAACTTTCTTGATCGCCTCATGGAAGCAAATAAGGAGTTGTGGCTGATTCTTTCCATGGTCGTTATTGCCGGCCTGATTAATTATGCCGTCGCATCCCAGTATCTCCTTCTCGGTCTCTATACCCTGCCGACGATTATGTCGGCCTATTTCTTCGGGCGCCGTCATGCAGTTTCAACCGCCCTTGCCAGCATACTACTGGTAGTACTCGTCGTTCACTTTAACCCTGATTTATTCACCGAAAAAATGGTCGCCCAAATGGGCGTCAGTCGATGGTATCATATCCTTTCCTGGGCATGTATCCTGATTGTCATCGCCTATGCCATGGGAACGCTTTATAAAAAGAATCGGGATAAAGTCATCGAGCTCCGCCAAACCTACCAGGGCCTGCTGGTCATTTTACGCCATTTTATCTCAAAGGATGAGTATACCGAAAATCATTGTTACCGGGTATCCGTGTATGCCTCCAAAATCGCCGCTTACATGGGTTTGTCCGATGATTATATAGAAGATATTCGATCGGCGGCTTTGCTTCACGACCTGGGCAAGCTGGAGGTCAGCCGAAGAATCCTCTATAAGGCGGCCCGGTTGACGCCGGAAGAGAAGCACGAGATGGAACGCCATGTGAACAAGGAATTATTCGACCCGATACAGGGTCCCCTGGGAAGAATCATCCCCTTGATACTGGGGCATCATGACCGGTTCGATGGATCGGGATACCGGCCCACCGTCGGAGAGGACATCCCCCTTGGCGCCCGTATTCTCGCCGTGGCGGATGTATATGATGCCCTGGTAAGCGACCGCCCTTACCGCAAAGCCATGTCGCCTTTTGAAGCAAAGGATATCATTGTCAAGGGTGCGGAAAAGGATTTCGATTCCCAGGTCGTCAAGGCTTTTGTAACGGCCTTCGATCGAAGAGACCTGGAAGTCCCCAATGTGATTATTTAGCAAAGCTCCGCCTATAACTGTTGAGTTTGTACGCATTTATCAACTTCATTGGTTGACGCATATAGGCTTTCAGATAAAGTTTTTGGTCCAGCTGCAAGCGGGACCAAAAATTTTATCTGGAAACCTAATAGTATCGAAACTGCACCCGGCATGGAATGAACCCTATACTTCAAAATAAAGATCGTTTTCTAAGTCGTATCATAACAACCCTTGAGCAAAACCTTGCGGTGATAAACGATAATGACACAAACCAACCCGCGTCTTCATCGGTCCTTTTCCTGATTGGCGAACCACGGGCGGTTAATGGCCTTTCAAATACGCCCTGTTTGATTCTCAATAAACGATCCCGGAAAATCCGTCAGCCGGGCGACCTTTGCTTTCCAGGCGGCGGGCCGGCCCCCCGGATAGATGCGGCGCTTGCAAAGCTCCTGTTATTCCCCGGGCTTCCACTTGCGCGCTGGCGTTCCCGAACCGATTATCACCAGCCGGAAAATATTCGCCGGCTGGCCCAATTGCTGGCCACCTCTCTGCGAGAAAGTTTTGAAGAAATGCGCCTGATTCCCCTGGACGTCCGGTTTCTGGGCCCCCTCCCCCCCCAGCGGTTAATCATGTTCGCCCGAACCATCTACCCCATGGTGGGGTGGGTACAACACCAGAAACATTTTCGGTTAAACGGCGAGGTGGAGAAACTCGTCTACATTTCGATTCAGGCGCTGTTGAATCAGGAAAATTACGCCTCTTTTCAACTCACTTACCCGTCCATTTTACCGCCCGGCATTGATAAAACCAGGCGGGAATTCCCCTGTTTTGTGCACCATCAGGAAGGTGCCACCGAAATCCTTTGGGGGGCCACCTATCGAATTGTCATGACCTTTTTGGCCCAGGTCTTTGATTTCTCCCCACCGGAAACCAGCGATCTGCCCGGAATAGACAACCATTTGTCTCCGGATTATTTTAACAATTCCCTGAATCCCCCTTCAAAGGGAGATTTTTGAATAATGGAGGCCGCCAATGTCCATCGATGTAGTAACACCTGATCATTTAAGAGAGCTGATATCGACATTCGTGGCTGACCATCAAACCCGGTCGGACGTTCGGGATTGGTGGCGCGAGCCGCTGCTGGCCACCGCCCGGGCTGATGATCGATTTAATATTCTGTCCGAGATTGCCGCCGACGATCACCTGATACCGTCGGATCTCCTGTCGGATGCGGAAACTGTGATTGTCTTTTTCCTTCCCTTCAAAGCGTCTTTGGGAAAAGAAAATGCGACCGGTAAATTCCCCTGCCGCAACTGGGGTCTGGCCTACGAAGATACCAATCGACTGATCGGATTGATTGCTCAAAAAATAGCCGATTACCTGACTGATCGCGGCTTTAAAGCGGCCCAGACCCCGGCAACCCACAACTTCAATCCCGAAAAGCTGATGGCCCGCTGGTCCCACAAACACCTGGCCTATGTATCCGGGCTCGGCCGATTCGGTATCAATGCTCAGATGATCACACCGGCCGGTTGTGCCGGCCGTCTGGGCAGCCTGGTGACCAACGCCGTCATTGATGATAGTCCCGTCGTTTCAGAAGAGGAGTTGTGTCTTTATAAAAAAGGGGAAGAATGCCTGAAATGCGTATCCCGCTGCCCGGTTAAAGCCGTTGGAGAAAACGGCATCAACCGTCAACGATGCTGGGACAGACTCAATTTTAATCTAAAGCACGTCCAGGCGCTGGCCGGCATGAAGGATTCCACCAATGTCTGCGGTAAATGCGTGGTGGATCTGCCGTGTAGTATAAAAACAGGCTAAAGGCAGAAGGCTGAGGGCTATAGGCGAAGGGCTAAAGTTCAAAGTCAAAGAGTCGAAAGTCGAAGGGTCGAAAGTGAAAAGTCGAAGGTCCAAAGAAAAAGGTCTAAAGTTCAAAGTCGAAGGGTCGAAAGTCAAAGGTCGAAAAGCAAAGGTCTAAAGTCCAAAGTCAAAGAGTCGAAGGGTCTAATATCCAAGGTCTAAAAGTAAATTATCGACCCACTATCCCTTTTTAAAGATGATCCTTACACAAATATGAGACTGCGGCTATTGTAAACATTGTTATGAAAGGGAATGAACCGATGATGAACATCGAATCCGCCGCAGGCGGATTGAATGGAAAAAAATGAAGAAACAGAAATAGTCGTTGAATGTTTGGTATTGGATGTTTGTTTTTTTATTCGATGTTGAACGTTCGATGTTGAATGTTGGACGTTCATCTTTCAAAACAGCCTCGTATGGCAGAAACGCAAACTGTGAACGTCACAAAATAACTTAGCGCTTATGCCCCTTCGCCGATGGCCTTTTCTTTTCACTTTTAGACTCTTTGACTCTTAGACTTTCGACCTTTAGACTCTTTGACCTTTTGACTTTCGACCTTGGACTTTCGACTGTGGGTTTTCGACCCTTCGACTTTTCACTTTAAACTATTTCTTCACCACCCTCTCCGGATCAACCGCAACGCTTCCCACGAACACCCCCCAATGCAGATGGGGTCCGGTGGCCCGGCCGCTTTGCCCCACCCGGGCGATCAAATCGCCCTGGGTGACGCGATCGCCTTCTTTGGCCAATATCCGGTTCAAGTGGATAAAGATCGATCGTACCCCCAGGCCGTGATCCACAATCAGGGTATTGCCCATCAGGTACATGTCCTTTGCCGTCAAACGGACGATCCCGTCGGCCGGACTCAAAACCGGTGTCCCCATCGGCGCGGCAATGTCCAGTCCCCGATGGGGGCTGCGGGGTTTGTCATTTAAAATCCGCTGGCTTCCGAAAACACCGCTCACCCGTCCCTTAACGGGAAGTGAAAAGCCTTTTTCAACAAAAAGCCCCAGCGGATATGGCGGCGACGACCGTACGGTATTCACTTTCCGGGCGTCCGCCTTGATTCGGCGCAAAGCGGCCGGATCGGGGCTGACCTTTTTTTTCGGCAACCCATTGATCCGCTCAATCCGCCATTTACGTGCCAGGATTCGGATCGTCCGCTTGATTCGGTCATGATTGTTTTTGGCCAGAACAACCGTATCGCTCTTCCGGTCACGCGGTACGCCGATAACGAAATAACCTTCTTCGCTCACGGCCAGCGCCTTCCCCCCTGTCCAGACCTCCCCGGGCGGAACGATCCTGCCCACGATCATATCGCCCTGGTAGGCGCTTTCAGGCAGAATCAGTTCCAGTGCCCAGATTGGAGAGGCCATCGTCAATACAAAAACAGTTGTAAGCAATCGAATCATTATCTTTTTAAACAGCAAAATGTTTACGCTCATTTAGGGTTTTATATGGGCCTCTATCCATGCGCCGACATCGGTTAATACCTGATCATGCTCGGGTTCGTTAAACACTTCATGGTACAGCCCATCATAGATTTTGATCGTTTTATCTGAAGCGCCGACTTTTTCGTACAACATCCGCGCCCCAGCCGGATCGACCAGCCGATCGGCGCCACCCTGCAAAATCATAATCGGCAGCGTAATCCGTCCTGCTTCAGCGGTGACCCGACCCATTGTTTTTAACGTTTCCGCCGCCAGCCTCGCCGTGATTTTACCGGTATAGACCAGGGGATCGCTGACATAAGCCTGAACCACACCCGGATCTCTGCTGACCCCGTCGACCTCCAGGCCAATCAACCTGAACTTCGGCATCAAAAAGGAAAGCACATTGCCTGAAAAAATGGTTGCCTGTGAAATATTATCAGGAACTTTAACACTCGGCCCCGATACAACCGCCCCTGACAATCCACCTGGATGATCGATCAGGTATGCCAGCGCAATGAGCCCACCCAGACTGTGCCCGACCAAAAAACGCGGTGTATCCGGCTGCCAGTCAAAAACCATGTCAGAGTAAATCTTCAGTGTATCAATAAAATCGTCAAATCGCTTTACATAGGCGCGGACACCGTCCGATTT
>JAOZUU010000108.1 GCA_029938515.1 Desulfobacterales bacterium
GCAAAGTTACTCAAAGAACTTGTGGATATTAATCTGCAAGTACCCAAGGATTGCCCGAATAAATGGGTTGTTGATTGCAAAAATGAGTATCATCCGCACAATGATACCAGCAGCCCGAGGGAAAAAATCAGCACAACCTCCAAAAAAGATATTTTCTATACTGCCATGCCGGGCTTGTCCAACAAACGGTTCAGATTGTGGTTCGCTGCGCTCTCACAATCTAACCTTATCCGTAGATTTCATTTTCTTGATATCATCAAATATTAAATTCAACCTGAAATTCTGATGCCTTCACCACGGGTTGGACAGCTCTACCTTCTTGCATCAAGTCAACTAGGCCATAGTTCGACATGGTTTTTAGAGTTCGGCTAAGGTTACTTTTTTTACGACCGGATATGGCCTCAAGCTCTTTAAGGGATGATGGCCGGTGATCCTGGATCATCTTTAACAATTGTCGATTTTTACCGCTCAAGACTTGTGCCATGGATTCCAGTGTTTCAAACCAGATCTTGGGTTCATTCCGTCCGGGCTTGTATTCACCCTTGGCGATGGCGATGGTTCGCTTTTGATAATCTTCCCGAGACATGATTCCGATTTTCAATTTTCGCTTCGGCATGATCGCCCCCATTATTTTCAGGTAACACTTAAAAACGACTGAACGGACTTCCAGAAATTTTCCAATAATCGGCCGGCCGATTTAAAGTTGTAATTTTCTATCTTTTCCAATTTATGACGATGATCCCAGGTCACCTTCCTGGCGTGATATCGTTTGCGTGACCGCGTTTTCACAGCATGGGCATTATCAAAACCCAAGATCCGATTGTTGTACCGGTCATGCAATGTCAAGGAATAACGGATTCCCTGGGGAATTTGCCGGGTTGCCGGTACTCTTCGAGCATTGAATTTAACCCAATACCCTTTCTCCAAGACGAAGGTTTCACCATCAAGATTAAGCAACGCTTCCAATGATGTATCTTCCGGCAAGATGAACCCTTTCATTATTCCTGATTATTTGATGTTATCATCTATTGATAACTTGTCAACCTTATTGTTTTGCAAGCCTTTATCCTTGGTAATCCACTCATTCCTCTCTGCCAAGCCGATCGCCTGGGTCTTCACTCAACTCGCCGTCAAGCCAATCAAGATAATCTCTGGAGATTGTCGCCACAGGCGAAATGACGTTGTTCGCCTGTCCCCATTTTTTAGGCCGCAAAGGTCAGCTTAATTCCTCAAAGTCACACTTAACGTGCGACGTTTGGCATAGTATGCTTTCGATTATAGGACGGAAACCTATTTATTATGCCTTACTATTGACAATTTGTAATGCAATAGCTAAAATACAATTCATAAACCAATTGGAAAGGAGAAATAGCATGCATCAGTCGGTTATCACCCGCAAAGGCCAGACAACGATCCCAAAAGAGATCAGAACCTTTTTAAAACTTGAACCCAATGATAAGCTTTTTTACATCGTTGAGGGCGAAAAGGTTGTCCTGAAGCCACTTCACGGCGACATCCTCGAACTTCGGGGGAGTGTACCTGCCAAGGATCATCCTGCCGATTTTGATAAAGTACTTAAAACGACACGAAAAAAAGCAGCTAAAAAGATTATTGAGGGCCATTAAATGCGATTTGTGGATACAAATGTTTTTTTACGATTTCTGGTAAACGATGATCCTGCCAAAGCAGACGCTTGTGAATCGCTATTCCGAAACGCCATTGCCGGCGACGAGACTCTTTGCACATCGGACATGGTCATTGCCGAAATTATTTGGGTTTTGGAGTCGTATTATGAACTGAATAAATCCGATATCCGTGAGAGCGTGGAAAAGATACTGAACACCCGGAACCTGCATTGTCCCAATAGAGAGATCATTATCAGCGCACTCTCTATCTATGTTGATAAAAACATTGATTTTATCGATGCCTTGAATGCCTTTATGCTCAAGCGTGATGAAATAAATGAAATCTATTCTTATGACAGACACTTTGGTCGAATCGATTGGATAAAACGGATTGAGCCCGGCAAATAGTCTCTATTCTTCAATAAACCATATCGATAACATATTGATTCTAATTCTTAATTTTACCCAAACGAATTCGATATGCTATTATTTTTAAAAAGATTAAAGCATCATGATAGGTAGCCGGAGGGGTTCTGAATAATGAATCTATTCAATATGCTGGCGCAAATAACCTTATCTTTTCGAAGGAGCATATCATGGCCTTACTGACAACAACCAGTGGTGCCTATCCAAAACCGGATTACATACCCACGCCGGACTGGTTTAGAGAGGGAGGCGCAGGGCTTTCAAACCCAACTGAAACCTACCAGAAATATATGACCAACTTGCCGGATAACATCAAAGAGATTCTTGACCGGGGCACGCGAGAAGTCGTCAATGACCAGGTGAATGTCGGTGTGGACATCCCCACAGACGGCGAGGTGCGACGAGAAAATTACATTCATTACCACTGCCGTCATGTCGATGGTATTGACTTCTCGAACTTAACCCAAAAAGTGTCACGGCAAGGCGCGTGGGTTGCCAACCTGCCAACCGTCAGTGGTCCGCTTAAATCCCGCAACCATTTTCTGCCCCGCGATTACCGCATCGCTCAGGCCGCCACCGATCGTCCGGTCAAAATCACTGTGCCCGGCCCTATGACCATCACTGACTCCATTGCCGATGTGTACTACAACGACGATAAACATCTGGGGGCGGCTCTGGCTGCCGTGCTCAACAAGGAAATTCTGGCTCTGGCCGAAGCTGGCTGCTCCTGGATTCAGGTTGATGAACCGGTTTTTGCCCGTAAGCCTGACACGGCGCTGGATTACGGCTTTGAAAATCTGGAACGCTGCTTTCAGGGTGTACCGGATCATGTAACCCGCGCTGTTCATATGTGCTGTGGCTACCCAGAATACCTGGACCAGAATAATTTCCAAAAAGCCGATCAGACGGCTTACTTTCAGTTAGCCGATGCCATTGAAGCCTCAAGCATCAGAGCCATTTCGCTTGAAGATGCCCATCGTCACAATAATCTATCGTTGCTGGAACATTTCAAAACCACCACGGTTATTTTTGGAGTCATTGCCATTGCCAAATCCAGCATAGAGACGGTTGATGAAATCACCGACCGTTTAAAAGCCGCTCTTAAATACATTGATGCAGAACGGCTGATTGCCGCTCCGGACTGCGGTCTGGGTTTTCTCAATAGAGAGCTGGCTTTGGCCAAGCTGGCCAATATGGTGACGGCTGCAAAAGCTGTGGGTTAAACGACGAGACTCGAAGGTAGGGGTTCGTATAAAAATTCAGATATCCGTCTGATTACTTCGAAATAGAGTCCAAATATCCCTGCCAAGCGTCAAGCCTCTATTCAATACCAAATTTTAATTCTTTCATTCGTTTGCAGGCCTGGCACAAGTGCAATGCTTCCGGATCAACGCCACTAGACTTGACCTGTTTTTGCATATAGGCAATATATTTGTCCGCTCCCAGTACTTGTCCACAGCCATTACAGTATGCCAGGTTATCCTGGCAGAGCGTTATGCCGCAAAGGCTGAGAACGCACTGACCGTTTTCTTGCTTCATCATCATGGCTCCTGTGGGACAGCTGTTGGCACAGGCGCCGCACAGGATGCATCTTTCGGCAGTCAAGTTGAAATCGGTCGGCCCCGGGGTTTCGCTGCCAAAGTAACCGAGACAAAGTGCTTCAAAACCCAACTCACGACATGCGTCGACACATCGGCTGCACCGAATACACACATCGCACCTGAGACACCGCAAGGCTTCCGCCCTTGCCGCCTCCGGCGAAAGCGTCAATTCCACCTGTTCAAAGGTCTTTTTTCTTTTCTCGATATCAAGCAGGGGCATCGATGGCCTTGTTAGAGATATTTTCCGGGACGCTGTGGTTTCAAGAAAAGGGGTCTGTATTCTTCGAGCCGAAAGATGTCGTGTTTTCAGCAGGGGCAATTCCTGGAAGTATCGATCGATATTCTCCGCCGCTGTTTTCCCGGCAGCGATGGCTTCGATAATGGTGGCCGGGCCTGTAACGACATCGCCGCCTGCAAAAACCCCTTTTTCCCCTGTCTGCCCTGTCGAAAGGTCAGTGCTAATCGTGCTGCGTTGCGACCATGCCATGCCTTTAAAGGTTGAAAACCCTTTTCGGGCTGACCGCTGCCCGATCGCATGGATGACGGCATCAGTCCCAAATTCATGCATGCTTCCCTGTATGGGGATCGGTCTTCTTCTGCCGCTTTCACCGGTTTCTCCAAGTCTGGCGTCGATACAACGAATGCCGGACACATTGCCCTTGCATCCCATCACCTCAACAGGAATTTTCAAAAATAAAAATCGTACGCCCTCCTGCTCGGCCTGGATGACTTCCTCCGGCAGGGCCGGCATCTCGTTTCGGGTCCGTCGGTACAGGATATCAACATCGCTGCAGCCGAGGCGCAGTGCTGTTCTCGCAGCATCCACCGCGGCATTGCCTCCCCCGACGACTGTAACACGAGGGCCCAGTGAAGGGGCGCGGTTACGGAAAACCAGATGCAAATAAGTGATGGCATCGATGACCTGGGGAAAATCGGCTTCACCCTTGATTCCCATTTGCAGCCCTTTGTGGGCGCCCGTTGCGACATAGAAAGATTCGAACCCATCCTGTCTCAAATCTTCAACAGTTATATCCTTTCCTATCCGTATGTTGAAACGAAAGACAACCCCCAGATCCTGAATCAAAGAAATTTCTCGCTGAAGAACCGATACGGGAAGCCGGTATCTGGGAATTCCGACACGCATCATTCCGCCGGCGTCCGGCAGGGATTCGATAACGGTCACGCGATAGCCCTTGAGGGCTAAAAAATAGGCCGCGGTAAGTCCCGATGGTCCGGCACCGACAATACATACCCTGTGGCCGTTGTCCGGTGCTTTGGCAGGGTTCCGAAAGTCACCCTCATCCAGAACAATTTTTGATGAAAAGGCTTTAAGCGCCCTGATTGCAACGGGTGCGTCAATGTTTTGCCTCACGCAGGCCGCTTCGCAAGGATGGGTACAGGCCAGTCCGCACACCCATGGGAAAGGGTTGACTTCCCGAATCAACTCTACCGCTTCACGATCCTTACCCTGTCCGATCAGGGCCACATAACTGGCGACATCGATTCCGGCGGGGCAGGCGTATTGACACGGTGCCGGCGAAAGGGATTCGCAGTCGCCCGTCAGGCAGATATGATCTCTGATATGGTTGTCAAAATAGAAACCTTCGGAAGACAAAACTTTTGCAATGGTTTTACCCAATGACGCGGCAGTTTCCTGACGTGAGGATCCAAGATATTCCCCCAGGGATGCCACGGTATGCAGATCTTCGGGAAGCGCTTTACCAAGGGAGATCTTTTCCAGAACAGTTGACAGCGAGAAGACCGCTTTTTTTAAATGAGGCGCCAGTTGCTTTTTTGACAAACGGGTGCAATCCGACAGCAACCGGGAGACCGGACATGGTTGACTTTTTCTCGTCTCAGCACTTCCCTCTTTCACACCTGCACCATAGGACGACTCCTTTAGGATATGTGTCTGTCCGAAGCTATTGATGATGTGTGGATCTGAACTGGCAGTGCTTCATCTCGCATTGCAGGCATTTACTGCCCGGGTTTTTCTCCTGCTCGGAATCACTGTATATGACAAAAGCGGATATGGATTTTGCCGGCCGCATGATAAACGCTTCATTCAAGTGCACACCGGCAGATTCACCCCCCAACAGGTCGAATATCAGGGCTTGACTCTCCAGGGCAATTCCGTTCAGCCCCGGACCCAATCGACAGCCTGTAAAAAGGCCCAGCTGTCGTGAATGTATATCAACGAGGCCATCGCATATCGATGCCATAGCATCCAGCATTGCCGTTCCAACGGCATCCAGCAGCAGCGATTGGTATAACCTGCCGCGCTTGGCCAGGTCCCTGCACGTTGTTTCGAGAGCACTGCCCAGGGTGCCGACATAAACGGCTATATATCGGGTGTCATCATCCATAGGGTCGGGAAGAATGTCGGCATAGGCCCCATCTGACAACACGATTGCGCATACGCTTTCGATCTTTTCAATCGGAATCGCGCGATAACTCACAACTGGTTTTACCATCCCGGCAGCCTGATGGATCCCTGCGCATATCTGCTGATGCGTCTTCGGCCTCAGTTGATAATCCGGCCCCCCGAAGTAACGCGCAACGGCCTCGGGTGCCGGGCTGAGATCTTCCGGATCGATCGGGATGCGTAGCGTCGACGAACCGGTTAGATCCACCTTTCTGATTTGCCTATCATCCATACGACAATTATGATGCCGGCATCATCGTTCATCTGATGTTTGCACGAGATGTTAGTGCCGCGGAAAAAATTAAATCCACCATCTTACTTGTCTTTTTGCCCGCGTTCCGCGTTACGTCGCTGGTTACATACAACCAATATGAAACCAGCGACGCGCCTTGAACGCGAACAAAAATCCGGCGTTATCCCGGTGGATTTTATTTTTTCCGAGGCCCCTAAAACGGAAATTCAACTCCCATGTCCGCGATTTCATCTTTTATCCGGCGGTACATATCGTAATGCTCCTGGGTCGGCACGGCTTTGGCGACATCGTAGCACTCGTGGTATTCACACCCGATGGGCGCATCCGCGGCATTGTCTTCATATGTTGCCAGCAGCCTCTTGGCGATGTCGTTCACTTCGGCCCGGGACAATCCCTGACACGCCACGGCATGGCCGACTTCCACGCCGATTCTGGCCTCGAGCGGCGTCGCCCGATTCTTGTATTTGTTGCGGGCCGAAGCCATTTCCCACAGGTGCCATCCCGTTACCGTCGAAACCATGGCATGAACCGCGGTTTCCCGGAAAAGCATTTCAGTCATGGGACCGGCATTGGCAAACCCATTCGAGGTGTGCAGCAGTTTGCTGTTTCTGGCCAGTGCCTGCCCGGCCATGGCAATGGCCCATAACAGTTCCCGGGTGGTGTTGGAGCCGTAATTCAGGTGAAACGGGAAGTGCTGATTGAAAACAGCACCGTGAATCACCAGACCGATCAGGCTGTAGGCAACCGTGGTCACGGCCGTCCCTTCCGAACCCCCGCACCACCCGCCGTAAATCGCTCCGGTCAGGTTGCCGGTATAGCAGCCGTACTGGGCATAATGGAGCGAACGGTTGAGAAGCGTGTCGGCGGTCTTGAACTCGGTCAGCGACCCTACAAGCCGTGCATCCGTTTTCTGAACGCCCCACTCGTCGTTTGATACGGCGATTTGACCGCTGTCGTGCTCCGCGGTACCCACGGCAACCATAAATGTTCCCGGACGTCCCAGCAGTCTTGCCGCCAGTTTCTGGTTGTAGATGTGCTGAATACAACCGCTGATTTCAGTGGGACCCGAAGATTCGATCAGGTGACCGAAAGTCTCTTCCAGGATCGGCCCGCAAATACCGTCTAAAAGCGGCTCTTTTAAATAGGCCATGCAGATGGATTGGTGATACTGCTCGTCACAGGTAATGTCCGGACTCAAGATACAAAAAGGTGGATCCGTGTCCTCAACCTGCCGGTGTTTCCACAGGATGGCATCCTTTCCAGCGCCGACCCAGTATTGATCTTTGGCCATATACAGCGCTTCCCTAATCTCCTCATCGGTGACCTGGATGAGCCGGTGGGAATCGGTGTTGTAATACCCCACATCCCGGAACAGGTCCCAAGCCGCCTGCCAGATTCTGTCGGCCATATCGTCATCTGTCGGACAGGGGTTATCCGGGTCGTATTTGATTTCATATTTTTTAATGAGCTTTTTAAGTGTCGGGGTAAAGTGTCTGGGAAGAAAATCATCCTCATCCATAAAGGGGCCGGTCTGGGATCGTTCGAGAATCTCCCAGTGTCTATAGGCGGTAGTCATTGTAATCCTCCTTATATTCTCTCTATAGTCTTCCAGATAATGTTTTTGGACTGCGTTATCGGTCGCCCCCTTCGACGACGTACGGGGTGTACGCCTTACTCAGGGGGGCTCCCTCTAGCCTTGCCAAAAACATTATCT
>JAOZUU010000109.1 GCA_029938515.1 Desulfobacterales bacterium
GGACGCATTGGATTTATCATAACCCACCATGATTTTCATCGCATTCTCCTTTTTTTTATCGCGTTCTGCTGGTTCATTCGTCTATATATCACCTATTTGATCCGACATCCGGCCAACAATGGCATCGAGAAAGAGCATCCCCGCTACCGTCAAGGCTATCCTGTCTGGACTGGACTGAACGAAACCCTGACCCCGCAGATCAACAATCAAATCACCCCACAGGTCCTCGAAAATGATTCCGAAACGTCTTTCAAAATCCCTTTGCCGGATCCCGGCCGTGGTACGCAATCCCAGATAGATTGATTCCAGCATATGCTGAGATTGCGTCAATCTTTCTTCGCCGGATACGGGCAGGCATCCGTCAGCCAATACCTGAATATATCGATCGATATTTCGAAAGTGCCACGATCGGGTGAAACCATCGAAGGAGTGGGCACCGGCTCCGAGGCCCAGGTATGGTGAGCCGTTCCAATATTTTACATTGTGACGGGACTGCCTGCCGGGACGGGCAAAATTAGAGATTTCGTACTGGTTGTAACCACCAAGGGCCAATTCCGCCACTGTCAGTTGAAACATATCGGCTATGGCGGTATCCGGCAATGAATCTATCCGACCGGCCAGGCGTTCCGTTTCAAAAAGAGTACCGGGCTCAAAAGACAACATGTAGCAGGAGATGTGATCAAGCTTAAACCCCACGGCCTGAGCCAGATCGGCACGCCAGTCGGACCTTTTTTGATCCGGAATACCGTACATCAGATCGATCCCCACATTGGTAAAACCAGAGGCGAATACTTCCTGCAAGGACCGGATCGCCGCTTCAGCCGTATGAATTCGGCCTAGTTTCTTCAGAACCTGTTTATCAAACGACTGTATCCCCATACTGATGCGATTCACTCCGGCCTGCCGGTAAGCATCCAGGGCCTTGGCGTTTACCGTGCCGGGATTTATTTCCATGGTGATTTCGGCCCGGGGGTGAATTCTGTAGACGGTCTTTGCCGTCATCAGAATTTTTTCAACTTCCCGCCCGGAAAGAATCGAGGGCGTTCCGCCACCCAGATAAATCGTATCGAATGAGTGGGCGGTCTCCCGAGTCAGCTTCATCTCAGACATCAACGCCTGGATATAGGATTCCTTTCTAGATAAATCAGTAATGGAATAGAAATCGCAATAAGGACACTTTTTTAGACAAAAAGGGATATGGATATACAATCCGGCCACGGATTCGGCCATTCGGGCCGTTCCAACGACCGGGGCGAGGGAAGGATAAAAGGCCAATTTACCTGCTTATTTTCTAATGGAACTTCGCTTCAAACCGTCGTGTTGGGGTAAGAAACACGTCATTGCTTGAGGCCGAACGATTCTGGATGCCAGATACTGGATGCCAGATGCTCGATACTGGATAAAGAAAAAAAATCCATATACAAGGCGTAGTGTTTTTTCAGGGGCGAGGCTATACATAAGGTATGCCGAGCGTCTGAAAAAACATTACAACGCCGTAGATGGGGTTTTTTACGACGCCATCAATTTTTGGCCGCCTCACCGAGGGATAGTCCGATATCCAGGGATTGATAGTTCATCTCGAGAAAGCCCGACGGAATCCGGCCCTTCAGGACTTTCCGTACCGATTCGGGCCGGATCAGCTCGGTCAACGCCACCACGGCGCCCAGCATGCAGATATTAAAAACGATCGGCTTACCGATCTTTTCCATGACCGTCTCGTACATGGGCAACTGCTTTTGTACGGCGTCCGCCTTGCGTTCGATTTCGACAAACCGTGAGTCGGTGACAAGCAGCCCGCCGGGTCGAATAATGGGGTAGAATTTGTTGTACGCCGGTTGGGTCAAACATATCAGGACATTGGGTTGATACACTTTGGGAAAGTTGATCGGTTCCTTGGAGATGATTACATCTGAACGGGTGGAACCACCCCGGGCTTCCGGACCGTAAGCCTGGGACTGGACGGCATTAAGATTTTCATGCAAGACGGCTGTTTCCGCCAGAATAATGGCGGCGGTAATGACCCCCTGGCCACCCGATCCTGTTAAAACGAGTCGGCATCGTTTCATGAATGACTCCCTTTTCAATCGGTCAATGGTTCATCCGGCAAGCATCTTCCTGAGTACATACGGTAAAATGCCACCTTGATTATAATAGCCCACTTCCACCTCGGTGTCCAGCCGAACGATCACTTCGAAGGTCATCGCCGTACCGTCCATCCCTGTGGCCTTCACATTCAGGGTTTTTCTGGGTTCTAAATCCTCGATTCCGGTAATTGAAAATGATTCCGTACCATCCAGACCGAGATCCTGGTAACCCTTATCGTCTTTAAAAACCAGCGGGAGAACGCCCATTCCCACCAGGTTGCTTCGATGGATCCGTTCGAAAGAGCGGGCAATTACGGCCCGAACGCCCAGCAGCTGGGTCCCCTTGGCGGCCCAGTCGCGGGAAGAGCCGGTACCGTATTCCCGACCGCCAAGAACCACCAGCGGCACGCCTTCGGATCGATAGACGCCTGCGGCTGCGTAGATGGACATCTCTTTGTTTTCGGGAAATTTGATCGTAAAACTGCCCTCTTTACCTTCGACCAGTTGGTTTTTGATCCGGATATTCCCGAAGGTCCCCCGAATCATGACTTCATGATTTCCCCGCCGGGAGCCATAGGAATTAAATTCAGCCTTTGTCAGCCCCTGATCAATCAGGTAACGGCCGGCAGGATAACTTTCGGCAATGGCCCCGGCCGGTGAAATATGGTCGGTGGTGACACTGTCTCCCAGGGCCAGCAGGGCCCGCGCATCGATAATATCGACGGGTTTGACTGGCAGCGTGGTGAAGTTTTCAAAATAGGGAGGTAATTTAATATAGGAAGACGCCGGGTCCCAGGCGAAGGTGGTTCGATCCATCACGGTAAGATCCCGCCAATATTCGTCGCCCTCAAAAATCCGTCCGTATTCGGTGGCAAAAAAATCCTGTTTGACATGGGTGCTGACCAAATCTTGAATGGCTTCATTGGCCGGCCAGATTTCGTCTAAGTATACCGGTGTGCCGTTGGGATCGATACCCACCGGTTCCGTGGAAAAATCGATGTCGATCCGCCCCGCCAGGGAAAAGGCCACCACCAGCATGGGTGAAGCCAGAAAATTGGATTTAATCAGTTGATGGATCCGGGCTTCGAAATTGCGGTTGCCCGAAAGCACCGCAGCCACATTCAGATCTTTATCTGCAATGATTCCCTCAATAGCCGGGTCCAGGGGGCCGCTGTTGCCGATGCAGGTGGTACAACCGAAAGCCACCGTATGAAATCCCAATGCTTCGAGGTAGGGTGTCAATTCCGAATCCTCGAGGTAGTCATTCACCACTTTTGACCCCGGAGCCAGAGAGGTTTTCACATACCCTGGCACCTGCAGGCCCTTGCGAACGGCATTGCGGGCCAAAAGCGCGGCACCCAATAATACCGATGGGTTGGATGTGTTGGTGCACGAAGTGATGGCGGCGATAACGATGCTGCCATCGCCGATCCGCTCTTGTTTGCCATGCAGCTCCACATCGTAAAACCGCTGACTGACGGGAATGCAGCGCTCGGCCCGCTGGGTCTTGCAGCCCGATTCGTCGAGGAAAGTAGCAAAATGTTTGGCGTCCGTGTCGCGCTCGTATTCGCAGCCGATGATATGGGCAAAGGATTCTTTAAGATCACCCAGGAGAATACGGTCCTGGGGCCGGGCCGGGCCGGCCACGGCCGGCTCCACGGTAGAGAGATCCAGCTCGACCACATCGGTATATTCAGGATCGCTCTCACCAGTATAGAAGAGGCCGAGTTCACGCGTGCAAACATCGACAATTTCCGCCCGGTCGGCACGGTTGGTCATCTTCAGGTATTCCAGGGTTTTTTCATCCACCGGGAAAAAGCCCATGGTGGCGCCGTATTCCGGGCTCATGTTGGCGATGGTGGCCCGATCAGACACCGGAAGCCGTTTCATGCCAGGGCCGAAAAACTCAACAAACTTATCCACGACCTTGTATTCCCTGAGCATCTGAGTTATCCGGAGCGCCAGATCGGTGGCAGTTACCCCCGCTTTCAGTTCCCCGCTCAAACGGACCCCGATCACCTCGGGGATCGACATGTAGTAAGGCTGGCCCAGCATGACCGCCTCGGCCTCGATCCCACCAACGCCCCAGCCCATCACGCCGATGCCGTTGATCATGGTCGTATGGGAATCGGTGCCCACCAGGGTGTCCGGATAGGCAACGGTTTTTCCATCCATTTCGTCGGTGGCGATGGTCTTGCCCAGATATTCCAGGTTTACCTGGTGGCAGATGCCGGAGCGGGGCGGAACCACACTGAAATTATCGAAACGCTTCTGTGCCCATTTGAGCAGGGCGTACCGCTCGTCGTTCCGCTCGTATTCCTTGGCCACATTGAGATGCTGACAGTCGGCGGTACCGTAATAGTCCACCTGTACGGAGTGGTCCACCACCAGATCAACCGGTACCAGCGGATTGATCCTGTTGGGATCACCTCCCATGGTGGCCATGGCGTCCCGCATGGCCGCCAGGTCCACTACCGCCGGCACCCCGGTGAAATCCTGCATGAGGACCCTGGCGGGATGGTAGGGAATTTCAAGCGGAGATTCATAGTGCTTCCGCCATCCGGCGATATTCATCAAATCATCTTCCGAAACGATACGTCCATCCAGATGCCGAAGCAGGTTCTCCACCAGGATTTTAATCGAAAAAGGCAGTCGTTCGATATCGGCAACCTTCTGCTCCGCCAACCGGTTAATATCGTAAAGCGTATACAGCTTGCCGGAGATGTCTATCTCGCGGACAAAATCTTCTTTTTTCATATCGCCTTCTTTCTACATATTTTCCACCATGGCCCCGGCAAATTCCGAGCACTTGACTTCCCTGGCCCCTTCCATCTGGCGCGCCAAGTCATAGGTGACGGTTTTCCGTGCCACTGTCTTTTTCAGGCTCTTTCGAATTCGCTCGGCGGCCTCGGCCCAACCGATGTGGTCAAGCATCATGGCACCGGATAAGATCAGCGAGCCGGGATTGACTTTATCCTTGCCGGCATATTTGGGCGCCGTACCGTGGGTCGCTTCGAAAAGCGCACAGGTACTCCCGATGTTGGCGCCGGGCGCCAGACCGAGTCCACCCACCATGGCGGCCAGGGCGTCAGACAAATAATCACCGTTCAGGTTGGGGGTGGCCAGCACATCGTATTCAGCGGGCCGCAGCAAAATTTGCTGAAACATGGCATCGGCAATGCGATCTTGAATCACCACCCGCCCATCGGGGAGATTACCCTTATATTGATCCCATAAATCGGATTCAGTGACAACCCGACTGCCGAAATCCTCCGTCGCCACTTCATACCCCCAGAGCCTGAACGCCCCTTCGGTGAATTTCATGATATTGCCTTTATGCACCAGGGTGACGCTTTTTCTCCCATGACGGATCGCGTATTCCACGGCCATTTTGACCAATCGCCGGCTGCCGGTACGACTGATGGGCTTGATGCCGATACCGGAATCGGGACGGATTATCTGACCGGTTTCCGATTGGACGAACTCGATCACCCTGCCGGCTGTCTCGGTGCCGGCCTCCCATTCAATACCAGCGTAGACATCCTCCGTATTTTCCCTGAAAACAATCATATCCACCTGTTCGGGATGTTTCATCGGGCTGGGAATCCCGGGGATGTATTTCACCGGACGAATGCAGGCATAAAGATCGAGGATTTGGCGCAGGGCCACGTTGACGCTGCGAATCCCCTTGCCAACCGGAGTTGTTAACGGGCCCTTGATGGCCACATGATGGGCCTGAATAACGGCCACGGTTTCATCGGGAAGCCATTCGCCGGTCCGGTCAAACGCTTTTTCGCCGGCCATGATCTCCACCCATTCGATGGACCTGCCGTTCCCATAGGCTTTGTTTACGGCAGCGTCTAACACAGTCCTGGCGGCACGCCAGATATCAGGGCCGATACCGTCTCCCTCGATAAATGGGATCCTGGGTTGATCCGGCACGATAAGTTTTCCATCTTCCGAGATATCGATCATTCCATTGATCATCATCGGTTCCTTACTTTGGGTGTCCTCCAGAGATTTAACTTCTCAAAATCCTACAATCCATTGATATTAATAGTTTTTAAACAGTATTTCGCTGTACCGCTTGGAATGGTGGAAGGATGGAATTGTGGAATATTGGGTGTAAAAGCGGCCCGCCACAGGCGGATTAATTGACGGAATACCTTTATACCAATAATTCCATTATTCCACTATTCCAATTGAGTCCCCATTATTCCACTATTCCAATTGAGCCCTAAATTCGATCATCGGGTGATTCCACCGTTGTCATACCTAAATTTTCCGGAAAGGTAAATGCGTCAGCATACTTTGACAATCAACACCGATTTTCATATAAGCCTTTACCACGTCGTCTTCGAGATCATTCACCCGGACGTATACCAAATACTGTGAGAAATAGTTTGCTGAAAATACTGAAAGCTTTGATCGCGACCGCCTGCATAGGATTGGCCGTTGTGTTTCTTCTATTGTCCGATCTAAAGTATTACACCCGAACCCCGGTGGATTCAAAATCCGCAAATCCCAATGCATCGGTATTCACCATTGTCCCGGGAGACAGTTTCCGCTCGATTACCCGTCGCCTGACGGATTCGGGGATCATCCACTCTCCATTCAAATTCCGACTGATGGCCCGCTTAAACAAACAGGACAAGCGGATCAAAACGGGGGAATACCGCCTGTCTTCAACCCAGTCACCCGGGGAAATCCTCGCCAAGTTAATTGATGGCAAAGTGATTCTTCACCGGTTGACCGTACCCGAGGGGTATAATATCGAGCAAATCGCCCAATTGGCTGCAACGGCCGGATTGGCTAATGCGGATGATTTACTGGCCGCCGCAAATGATCCCCAGCTGATCGCCGCGTTAAAAATCGACGCCCCTTCCCTCGAAGGATATCTGTTTCCGGACACATACCATTTTCCCCGGACAGTTGAACCGGCGACGATTATCGGCACCATGGTTCGTGAGCTAAAAACGATATTCACACCCGCGTGGGAAGCGGCGGCGCGACAGGCGGGATTTACCATTCATCAAGTACTGACATTGGCATCCATCATCGAAAAAGAGACCGGTGATCCCGGTGAACGGGCATTGATTTCCTCCGTTTTTCATAATCGGCTTAAAAAAAGGATGCGACTGGAAAGCGATCCCACCGTGATCTACGGCATTTCCGATTTCGACGGCAACCTGACCCGCAAACACCTTCATACGCACGGGCCGTACAATACCTATCTGAATACCGGCCTGCCGCCCGGGCCCATCGCCAATCCAGGGGCCGAAGCCATTAAAGCCGCCCTGTTCCCGGAAAAAACCGATTATCTTTTTTTTGTATCAAAAAAAGATGGGACCCACCATTTCTCCACCCATTTCGCCGCCCACAATCGGGCCGTTAAAAAATATCAACTGACCCGCTAGATCAAATCCCATGGGCAGGGCTGTTTTGAAAGATGAACATCGAACGTCCAACATCCAACGTCCAACATCGAATAAAACGACGAACACCCAGTAACGAATATCCGACAACAATTTCTGTTTCTTCAATTTTCCTATTCAATATTCATTGTTCATCCATTCCCGTTCAACGTTCGATGTTGGACGTTGAATGTTCGATGTTCATTTTTATTTACTGTCTATCCGGGCAGGCACAGGGGCCTGCCCCTACCAAGGCCTCGGTCCGCCGGGACGGAATCCTGAATCTTTTACCGTTTTCTTTTTTTCTTTTTACGTTTCGTTTTTTTCTTTTTACGACGGGCTTTCCGTTCTTTTAGCTTTTCCCGAACCTCTTCCTGATATTTTTGAATAACGCCAAAGGCAATATAATAAGCCCCGATCGCTACGGGAATCCCCACGATAATCCCGCCGATGGTCAGAGTCGATAAGATGGTGGGCGTTTTATACAGGAGCTGA
>JAOZUU010000110.1 GCA_029938515.1 Desulfobacterales bacterium
GAAGAAATTCTTCGCGAAAACAACTGGCCGGAAGAATATATACGCGCTGTGATCAGCCACGGTTGGAGCATTTGCACGGATGTCAAACCGGAAACGAACCTGGAAATGGTGCTTTTTGCCATCGACGAGTTAACCGGCCTGGTGACCGCGTCGGCCCTGGTGCGACCTTCTAAAAGTGTCCTCGACATGAAAGCCAAGTCGGTAAAGAAGAAGTGGAAGAACAAGCGCTTCGCCGCCGGCGTTAATCGTGAGATTATCCAAAAGGGCGCTGAGATGTTAGACGTGGAACTGGGCGAACTGATCACGGATACGATTATGGGGATGCGGGAAGTGGCAACGGAGATCGGGCTGGCGGGAGAGGATTTCTAAGCCTGAACCGATTGACATCAACAAATGCTATTTTATACCGAGCAATACTTCTCGTATTGATCACTCGAAAGCGTATCGATGGGACTTTCATGGCGAATGCTGCCCCGATGGATAATGTAGGCCCGATCACAGATCAATCTCGCAACGTTCAGGTTTTGTTCGGATAGAAAGACCGAAACCCCTTGGTCTTTTAGCTTACGGATCGTCCGGGCCAGTTGTTTGACGATCATCGGGGCCAATCCCTCGAAAGGCTCGTCGAGGATGATCATCTCGGGATTGCCCATTAAGGTGCGGGCGATCGTCAGCATTTGCTGTTCACCACCACTCAGGGTGCCGCCGTCCTGATGGCGCTTTTCGGCCAGGTTGGGAAACAGTTCAAACAGCTGTTCCGGTGTCCAGGGCTTAAAATCTCGGCGGGGCGGTTGTTTCCCAGCCTCAAGATTTTCCATAACGGTCAGTTTGGTGAAAATGCGTCGATCTTCAGGGGCGTAACCTAAACCCTGTTTACAGATTTTATAAGACGGCAAATGGTAGATCGATTGATGCTTAAATGAAATCTTTCCGCTTTCGGCTGGCACGAGGTTCATGATGCTCTTAAAAGTCGTTGTTTTTCCGGCACCATTTCGACCGATCAGGGCCACTATTTCACCCGCCTGAACTGCAAGGGTTAGATTAAACAGAATTTGTGCCTTCCCATAAAAAGTGTTCAGTGAGTTTACCGCAAGCATACGTTCTTCGCCTCAGCCAACATTAAATGTTTAGATTATTTTTTCCAGACGGGCCGCTTCTTCTCTCCCAAGGTAAATCTCCTGGACGCCAGTGTCCCGGCGAACGTCTTCCGGGCATCCCTGGGCGACAAGCTTCCCCTGGTTTAATACAATAATGCGATCCGCGTGTTTAAATACAACCTCCATATCATGCTCGGTGAACAGCACACCGATACGATGGGTCTGAACAATTTCGGCTGTTAATTCCATCAAGCGGGATCGTTCTTTGGGTCCCATTCCGGCGGTGGGCTCATCCATCAACAACAATTTTGGGTTGTTGGCCAGTGCGACAGCCAGTTCGACCCGTTTCAAGTCCCCATAGGCCAGCGTCCCGCAGGCACGATCCTGCTGGTCTGCCATACCGACCCGTTCAAGTAATTCAATGGATTCATCCATGAAAAGATTTTGAACTTTCCGAACTACATTGAGTGTCCGGCCATGATGAGAAAGCAGGGCCATCTGCACATTTTCCAGGACCGTCATGGATATGAAGGTAGAAGTGATCTGGAACGTACGCCCCACGCCGAGACGCCAGATATGGCGAGGTTTCAATCCATTAATTTTTTTCCCGAAAATGACGATGGACCCGCTGTCCGGAACCAGTTGTCCGTTAATTAAATTAAAACAGGTCGATTTACCGGCCCCATTCGGACCGATCATGGCCAGCAGTTCGCCTTCGTTAAGATCGAAACTGATATTGTTTACGGCACGGATACCCTCGAAGGATTTGGACAGTCGGTGTATTGATAGTATCGTTGTCATGGGAATCAGGCTCGTGGTCCGATATGATTGGAAAAAATGCGACCGAAGCGGTTATCCAAGAAACCGGCGATTCCCCGGGGGAAGGCCACGACAAGGAAGATGAAAATGCTTCCCAATATCAATTGCCAGAAATGGATCCGGGAAATCAGGTCGTGAAGCCAGATAAAAGCGGCCGAGCCGATCACGGGGCCGCTCAATGCTTCAATTCCACCCAGCAGCACCATAAGTAAAAAGTCAAACGATCTCGGAATAGCCATTTCATCCGGGAAAACACTGCCTTTTGAGAAGACGTAAATACTGCCGGCCAACCCGGCGAAAAAACCGGTCAATGCGAATGTGAACCACTGGTGCCGTTTTAAATTAATACCGATGGAATCCACCCGGAGGGCCGAATCGCGGCAGGCACGCAGGGTGTAGCCAAAGGGGGTAAAGACCAGGTGCCGCAAGATTAGAATGCCGCCGATACACAGGGTCATGGTCAAATAGTAAAATACGATTCGATTGCTGGCCCAATCCGATGGCCAGATGCTCAGAAGGCCGTCATCGCCACCGGTAAATGCACTCCATTGAAATACGATTGACCAGCAGATTTGAGCAAAAGCGAGGGTCAGCATCGCCAGATAAACACCGGACAATCGGACGCAGAACCATCCGATAATTAATGCCAGCAGACCGACCAGAAGCGGTGCGAAAAATAGAGCCAGCTCCATGGGTGTGTTCAGATGGTGAACCAGCAAGGCGGCGGCATAGGCGCCCCCGCCGAAAAAAACGGCATGCCCGAAGGAAATCATTCCGCCCGGCCCCATCATAAAGTACAAGCTCATACTGGACAAGGCCAAAATGGCGATTTCGATCATTAGGACCAGTTGAAAATCGCCGGCGAATAACGGCATCAGCAAGACGAGGAGTAACAAACCCAGCCCTGCTAATTTTAAACGTTCGGACGCCGGTTGGATAGGGGCAGAAGTTTTTTCGTCATATTCATACTCCCCTGATTTGCCCTTCCCGAACAGACCATAGGGTCGTATAATCAATACAACCGCCATAATTAAAAACATCATCACGAGCGTGCTTTGGGGGAGGACGAGTACACCAAATGCGGACAGTTCACCGATAAGAAGAGCGGCCAGATAGGCCCCCAGGATGCTTCCCATGCCGCCGACCACCACAACGACAAAAGCCCCGGCAATCACATTCAGGTCCATTAAGAGATCGGCACCGCCTTTGGGCAGCTGGAGCGCCCCTCCCAAGCCAGCTAAAAAAGACCCCAGAAAAAACACGCTGGTAAACAGCAGGCTCTGATTGACTCCTAACGCGGCAAGCATTTCGCGGTCTTCGGTGGCCGCTCGGACCAGGATACCCCAGCGTGTGCGGTTCAGCAGTAACCAGATCGCCAATAGGATCAGGAGGGCAATAATAATCAGGGCGAGATCATATTGGGGAAGGAGCGTCCCCAAAATATCAATACTTCCATCCAGACCCGGGCATCTGGGCCCCAGAAGGTCCTCGGAGCCGAAAAGCCAGCGGGAAAGGTCCTGGATAACGAGAATGAGCCCAAAAGTACCCATTAAAAGAAAGAGCTCGGGAGACCGGTAGAGCCGCTTTAAAAGGAGGACTTCCACCAGTATGCCAATCAATCCCACAATCAATCCGGAGATGAGTATACTTGCCCAGAATGACAACCCTCCCAAGGGCAGGTAGCCAATCAGATAATACGCCAGGTAGGCGCCCACCATGTAAAATGAACCGTGGGCAAAATTAACAATTCGGGAGACACCGAAGATCAGTGACAGGCCGCAGGCCACCAGGAATAACCCCGAGGCATCGGACAGGCCGGTGAGAAACTGGACGATAAGAAAACCCAATACATTGCTCCAATGGTTTGAGCAGTAGATTTTATAAATGAGTGGAAATAAAATCCTTATTTTCCGCGCAATTTTCTCACTTCCTCATCACCGGGCAGATAGTCTTTACCGTCCATGTATTGCCATTCGACCATAATTCCTTTGCCTTCTTTTTGGGCTGTGTAACCGACGTAGGCTCCCATGGTGGATTGATGGTCGATTTTACGATAGGTCACCGGGCCGATCGGAGATTCGAAAGCCAGTCCCTCCATGGCATCGACCATTTTTTCGGTGTCGGTTGAACCGGATTTTTTCAGCATGTGAGCGACGGTCATCATGACATTATAGCCAACAACGGAACCATTGCGGGGGGTGGCATCGAATTTATTTTGGTACGCGGCCAGAAATTTGTCATGAGCCGGTGTTTTGATGTCGTACCAGGGATATCCGGTGACCAGCCATCCTTCCGGTGCCTCCTTTTTAAGTGGATCCAGATATTCCGGTTCACCGGTCAACAGGCTGACCACAAAGACATCTTTGAATATTCCTCTTAAATTGCCTTCCCGGACAAATTTGGCCAGGTCTCCGCCGAAGGTGACGTTGTAAATGGCTTCGGGCTTTGAATTGGCCAGGGACTGAATTTCCGAACCGGCATTTATTTTAAATAACGCCGGCCATTGTTCGGCCACGAATTCCACGTCCGGCCTTTTGGCTTTGAGGATCTTTTTAAAAGACTTAACCGCATCTTTTCCATAAGCATAATTGGGGGCGATGGTGGCCCAGCGCCTGGCCGGATTTTCAGCAGCTTTTTCGGCCAGCATGGCGGCCTGCATATACGTCGATGGTCTCAGCCGAAAGGTGTAGCGGTTCCCTTTGGCCCAGACCAATGCATCGGACAGGGGTTCCGCCGCGATATAGAGCACTTTGTTGCGTTTGGCAAAATCAGTCAGCGCCAATCCCACATGAGAGAAAAACGACCCCATGAGCAGAATAACCTTATCCTTGCGAACCAGTTCCTCGGCGATTTTTACCGCCTGGCCCGGTTTGCCGTCATCATCCCGTGAGATCACCTCAAGTTTTTTCCCATTGACACCCCCGGCGGTATTGATCTCCTCCAGCGCCAACTGCCAGCCATTCCGATAAGGGAAGGTGAAATTGGTTAATTTGCTGTAGGTGTTGATTTCTCCGATTTTTATCGTATCGGCGGCATCGCTGAATGCCGGATAAAAAAACGGTAAAAAAAGTATGAGGGTAAAAAATACCACCAATCTTCGCACAAAACGCATTGTTACTCCTTAATCTTGTCCAGAATTAAAAAAGGCTGCTATTTCGGTTATATCAGTCCCATGTGCTCGCATTTTTTCTGTTGCCGACGCAGTCGTTTCCGGCAAAACCCCCCGGCAGAGATCGAGTAGCAGATGTACGCGGAAACCGATCTTGATTGCATCCAGGACCGTCGCTTTGACACAATAGTCAGTGGCGAGCCCGTAAATGATGAGTTCGGTAACCCCATCCTGATTAAGAATTTCTTCCAGCTGGATTTTTTTACCGCCATCATCGGCGAAACCGGAATAGGAATCAAATCGGGGATCCATTCCTTTTTGAATAACCTGTTTTAAAAAAAAATTGTCGATCAGAATATTCGCGCCTTCGGTTCCCTGGATGCAATGAGGCGGCCACATTATTTGGGAACGGCCGTTTATCTCGATCATATCAAACGGATGGGTGCCCGGGTGGTTTGTGTAAAAACTCATATGGTTATTCGGATGCCAGTCCTGAGTGGCATAAATGGGCAGGTTGTTGTCAACGAACCGTTTAGTGGCATCGATTACTTCCATGATGTAATTTTTATCCGTACCAGGAACTGCCAGCGAACCTTTTTTTTCTTCCGTGAAATCGCCTTGAAAATCAACTATGACAACCGCTAATTTTTTATGGGGTATTGAATTGGTATTCATCTTTTTTATTTCTTTTAAAGGTCTCAGCAAATGACGGGTCTTTTATCTTGAGCCAAAGTGTATCTCAAAACCGGTAGATTTATTGTATACGATTAATAATTAATTGGTCAAGTTAAGCAAACGTGTGAATCTTACCGATCACCGCACCAGCCGAATTAAAAGTGGACGATTTTTAATTGATGTCGTTCTTGGGGCGTGCTAGTGTCAGGCTGAATTCAAATCTTTTGACTCAACATTGCAGCATTTAATTTCTGATGAGTAAATATCCGACTCCGGCATCTAAGCATCGATTCGTTTCAATGGCAATGGTGGTAATGGCCGGACTGGTTATGGCCCAGGTCATTGGTACGCTTCAAGTGGGCTGGTCTAACCGGGCTCTTTTTAATCGTATGAAAGCCGTGGTTGAAGGAGGATATCTGGCTGTTCCGAACGACCTGATAGAACCGGGGCTCATGTCTTTTAAAGCAGCATTTGGTGGCGGCCTTTTTTTTACACTGACGATCGGTGCTTTCATGAGTCTTCTAACAGCTGGCTGGCTGAAAATATGGGAAGGTCCATTGGGTCGGCGAAAATGGGGGATCGGTCTGGCCGTGGGAATTGGGATCATCGCTTTGGCTTTATTAAATCTTGACGGTTTCAATCTTTTCGCCACGGCCTACATTCTTTTTGTACCCCTTGCTGGATGTTTATTTTACTGTACAGGTGGGGTGAAAACGGGACAAAGGGATACGATTTTCCATTCGCTTTGTCTGCTCTGCCCGCCGGTGATACTGGCCCTGGCATGTTTCCCCTTTTTAGGCCACCACACCTTCATCGATGCGCGTGACCATGTTTTGCTGTCGAATTCACCAGGACGAATGATCAACGATTACTACTACCGGTACACCCTCTATCCGGCCGAATCGTTTAAATCCTTGTTACAGAAGCAGATCCGTACGTTCTATCTGGATGGTTTTGAAAATTCTTTCTTGAAACCGGATCTTACCGATATTCTCGTGGCCCGAGACTATTTCCCCGTGGCCACCAGGAATGCCGGGGATGTAATTGTCAAACCAGCCAAAGCCGATTTCCTGGTGATGGAAGCGAAGGGGAGGGCGGTGCAGGTTGCGAAAGCGGCATTGCTGGACCGGCCGGATCAAACCCTTCAATCGATTGCGGATATTTCTGATAACAACCGGTGGTTCAGAAAACTTATCTACATTTCTCTTTTGACCGGATTCCCATTGCTGGTTTATTTTATCGTCTTTGGGTTGGTCAGGAGGTTATTCGCATGGACTTTTCCGCTCCGCTTGTCGATAATAGGTGCGTCGGTCGTTTGTATTGGGATCGGCTTAGTGATTGTATGGGTCCTGGCCGCTGGAAAATCGCCGGCACCGTCACCACAGGAAATATCTGATATTTTTGGGTCATCGGACCGGCGGCAGCGGCTGGTTGCCTTGAAGGTAATGGATCAAGATGGGATCGATCCTTCCCAGTATCCGGATTATCATCCCTTGATGAAAAGCAGGAATATCTCCGAACGCTATTGGCTGGCACGGATTTTGGGCAATGGCCGGGAAGAAAAAACATACCTTGATTTGATCCGAATGCTGGATGATCCCAGCCCCAACGTGGTCTGCATGGCATTAAGGTCTCTGGGAAAACGGGGAAACGAACAGGCAGCAGCGATCATTCTAAACCGGATGGAAAGCTCAAACCATTGGTATATCCAGTGGTATGCCTACAATGCATTAAAGAACCTGAAATGGCGACAACACGGGTTGAATTAAAACCATTTTTGATATCCCTTGTCACGGTCTGTTGCGTGGAGGCGGTGATGGGTGTTCTGGCGGTTAAAACGCCGGCCGGTTCCCTTTCACTCCTGGGGGTCGCCAGGACAGTCGAAGCCGTTCTTGTTCTCCTGGTATTCAGCCAACAGGTAAACGGCATGGCGACCATCGGATTGTCGTCAGGGACCTTGGGGGACGGCTTGCTTCGAGGGCTGATCTGGTCGACCGGATTTGGTATCGCCGTAATTGCGGGATTCGCCATCCTTTTTTATATCGGCATCGATCCTTTTGCTTTTATTGGTATGCGCCTGCCGGCAGAGAAATTAAGCCTGATATGCTTTTTCCTGGTTGGCGGTTTCATCAGCCCTGTAGCGGAAGAAGTGTTTTTCAGAGGGATCGTATTCGGTTTTTTTCGGCGCTGGGGATTCTGGCCGGCATTGATTGTCAGCACGGCCGGCTTTATCGCCGCTCACCTGTACGGAAACCGAATGCCGGTCACTA
>JAOZUU010000111.1 GCA_029938515.1 Desulfobacterales bacterium
TGCGTTTGATCATTAACGACCTCAACGGAGATGGCCAAAACGAGTTGGTGACAGTGAAGAACAAGGACATTGCCGGTAAACATCTCGAACGTTTTCGGAAGTTTTCGAAAGCTAAAATTGTCGGTCTGACCTGGGATGGGGCCGGAATAGCTGAAGCGTGGCAAACGCGGGAACTGTCCGGCCGGGTGGCTGATTTTGCCGTTGCCGACCTGGAAGGGGATGGCCGGCAGGACCTGGTGGTGGTCGTCGTTTCCAAGGAGGGGAGCTTGATCGGTACGAAACCGAAAGTGAATATTATTGCTTACCCCTTAAAGTGACTTTTCGATTTTTGCCTCTTTTTTTAACTTTTCAATATACACTTTAATCGATTCGCTTGTTTTTTGTTGTTTTAACTGCGTGCCGATTTGATCCTTCACTTCTTCGTAGGGAATGGTACGCGCCGCCTTTTTTCCCGTGACCATGATTAAATGGTAGCCGAATCGGGTTTTTACAATATCACTTATCTGACCTGGTTCCAGGCCAAAGGCCGCATCTTCAAAGGGCTTCACCATCTGACCCCGGCCAAAATATCCGAGGTCTCCCCCGTTTTTGCCGCTCGGTCCTTCCGAGTACTTTTTGGCAAGATCCGCAAAATCTTCTCCCGCTTTAGCCTGTTGTTGGGCCTCTTTAATTTTTTCAAGGGCTTTTTCCTGCTGGGTCTTATCGTCCTTGGGATCCGATTTGATCAGGATATGACGGGCCTCGATTTGTTCGGGTTGTTCGAAAAAATTGGGGTTTGAATCATAAAAACCACGGCGGTCATCATCGGAAATTTCTATTTTGGACATCACCTGCTTTTCGATGAGCTCCTGGATGGCCAGCCCCTTCATCGTTTTTTCTTTAAGATCGGTTTCGGAAACATTCAACTCCTTGAGTGCTTTTTCATACGCTTCCGCAGACGGAAAACGAGCCCTGAATTTTGCGAGATGGTCAGCAACCGACGTGTCGGTTATCTGGATATTTTGTTTTTGGCTTTCCTGGAGAAGAATTTCCATATCAATGAGTTGATCCAAATTTTTCTGGTCCATTTCTTCGGTGGCAACATCCGCCACGGGTTGTCCTTGCGCAGCCATTCGATTTTTGGCACGGGTCACTTCATTCTCCAGCTCCTGACGCGTAATAACGGTACCATTAACAACAGCGACTTGATCTTTTGCAGTATCAGCACCCTGCACCGCGCTTAATCCGGTTAGGATGACCAGGCTGATTGCGATCGCCTGAATAAGCCAAAATCTTTGCATAGATGATAATTTCATTACATAATCCTTTGTTATTTAAAGTGATTCACCCCTTTTAAGCCACGCGGCTTTCCGGCCGCGCAGCAGACAATGTGCGGGAAGCTATCATACGAGAATTGCGAAGTAAACTGGTTTAAGGGCCTCGAAAAAAAAATAAATGCTCCGCCACGGTGGACTTGTCTTTTGGTTCACTTCTCACCATCCGTTGACACCTGTCGATTTAGTCAGTATGCAACATAGCTTGTTTCGTAACAAAAGGAGATCAACGATGGCAAAGGATTTTCAATGGGTTAAAACTGAAATTGATGTCACCGAACGGGAAGATGGTAATCTGATTATACGAAATAAAGCACCTTTGGCTGATTACCCGGCCAATCTGGGCATCTGGCTGCACCGGAATGCCCAAAAATTACCGGATAAATTTTTCTTAAAACAACGGAACGGTGAAGGCGAATGGGCCGGCCTGACCTATGCCGAAACCCTGGCAATCGTTAATCGTATCAGCAACGGGCTGGTAGCGATGGGGTTGGAAGCCGGTCGCCCGGTCGCCGTTCTCTCTGAAAACAGTATCAACATGGCCCTGATCCAGATGGCTGCCATGCAGATCGGCCTGCCCGTTGTGCCCATCAGCTTTGCGTACTCGGTACGTTCTCAAACCGGCTTACACATCAAGCATATTCTGGATGTTATCCATGCCTCTATCCTGGTGATGTCCGACGCTGATTTGCACATGCCTAAAATCAATCAGTGGGACCTGGGTGACTTGCAGCTTTTCGCCTTCACGAACAGTGAGAAACACGATAATGTTCGACCTTTTGAAGACCTGTTCGCCAATGAAAATACACTCTCTTCCGATGCCGGGGCCCGTTTTGACGCCGTCACGCCTGGTACACTAGCAAAGATTCAATTTACTTCCGGATCCACCAATCTGCCCAAAGGGGTCCTGGTGACTCACGGAATGCAGGTCACCAACCAGGTGGGGATCCATCAGATGTGGCCTTTTTTAAACAGTGACGATGTGATCGTCGACTGGCTGCCCTGGAATCATACCTTTGGCGGCAACTTTGTCTTTAATATGATGCTGATGCACGGCGGCACCTTTGTTATTGACAATGGCAACCCCACGCCGATGGGGCTACCGGATACCATTAATAATATCAAAGATGTCTCGCCGACCCTTTACTTTGGCGTACCCCGCAGCTATATCGCCCTTTTTGCCAGGATGAGGGAGGACGAAACCTTAAAGCAGGCATTTTTTAAAAACCTGAAGTTTATTTTCACAGCGGCCGCCGCTCTGGACCAGACCACCTTCGAGGGGATGAAGCAAATGAGCACTGAAGTGCGCGGCGAGACGGTACCGTTTTTCTCGGCTTGGGGCTGCACCGAAACCGCGCCCGATGCCACCTTGATTTATTGGGAAATTGACGACGCCCGCGTAATCGGATTGCCCATCCCCGGTGTCAGTATCAAACTGGCCTCTGATCCGTCCGGCAAAATGGAGCTGCGGGTAAAAGGACCCAACGTCACTCGCGGTTATTACAACAACCCCGGCGCCAGTGCCGAGGTTTTGGATAACGAAAATTATTACTGCAGCCAGGATGCCGGTAAATTCCTCGATCCCAGCCGGCCGGAATCCGGCCTTATCTTTGATGGCCGTACCACTGAAGATTTCAAGCTGTCCAGCGGGTCGTGGGTATACAACAGTGCCATCCGCAACAGCATTAACAACCTCGGACAGCCCTTCATGCTGGAGGTGGTGATTGCCGCACCCAGCCGCGATTACCTGACGGCAATGGTTTTCCCCAACGTGCCAGTTTTACGCGGAAGATTCAAAGAAGTCGGGGAGACCCATTCCGAGGACACCGAATTTCTGCAAGACGATGGGGTAGTGAACTTTTTCCGGGATATTTTTAAACGACATAATACCGCCTATTCCAGCAATAACGCCCGCATCGAACGGTTCAGCCTGCTTGTAGAGCCGCCGCTGATTGACAAAAACGAAACCACGGATAAGGGCTACATCAACCAGAGCGCCGTGCTCAGCAATCGAGCCGGGATCGTTGACACTCTTTACAGCGACCCTCCACCTGCCGGGGTGATTGTGGTTGAAACGAAATAGTCATTTTTTAGCCGGTCAAAGAAAAATAGTTCTGGACTTGAGAAGATGTTCCCTCTTCGACTTTATCAGGGGGCCACGACCCTAAAAAATGCCTCATCAAACTCCGTTTTGCCTTCGTAACGGCGCATGAACATTCCCGGCAGGCGGTCGTAGTGTTCAAACAGGGATGGGTCTACATCAATGCCCGATCGTTGCAGGGCATCGACAATATCGGTAATTTTAGGCGGGCATCCCTTGATGGCGATCATCTCATTGATATCGGGGTGATCTTTGTTCAATTTCGACATGCACTTTCCCAGCAGGATCGTTTTTTTCTTTCCCGGCGTTGGAACCATTATCTTGCCGGTCAGTACTTCCACATCTTCCCAGGGATCTCCTTTCCAGGCTGCACGAATGGCCGCAAGAATCAATCCGTTTAAATAGGAACAATAAGTACACAAGCTCAAGTCATACTTGGGGTAGGATACACCCTGGATGCCGGTTTTAACCAACGGGAGGGGCAGGGCCTCGTTACGGTCATTTTCGCCCCACTCGAATTCATATTTATGGGGAGTCGCTACTTCCTCGATGGATTTGCCGACCCGGTTCACATCCGACAGATCAATGGGACGGTTGTGATTTCGGGCCGCATGGGCGAGGTGCGGCACGCCGGCAGGATCTTGACCGAGGAGCGTGGCGCCCACCAGGTCTGCGGACAGGATATCGGCGGATGCCACCAGTAAATTACTTCTTCGGACGTGACCATCAAAGGCCGGGCCCCGCTCCAGGGTATAGATGCCGTCGATAAGCGTAAAAATGGGCGGGAGCCGGTCGGCAAGCCGGGAAACCATGAAATGCAGATCACGGACCGGATCGGCACTATGGCATTTTTTCCGGGAGGGGATGTCGATCAGGCCTTTCAGATTTTTTATTCCCAGGCTCACCACGGTCTGGTTGTGGGTCTTTAAGACCGGCAGGTCGACGATGAAATCACTTTCCAGCGCATCCACATTGAATTTCAGGTCTATATCGTCTCCCAGGTCGACTTTTCGAAATGGCCGTTCCAATACGTTGATGGTTTTAACCCCGTATCGTTTTTGCAACGTATCGTATCCGAGGGTCTGGTAGGCATGGCGCTGGGTCCGGGTATCCTTGGGATCCATGACCACGGTGCCTTCGCCAATGGTGATGTCGTCGATCCCGTGGTCCTTGAGCAGCGCCACGGTATCTTCCACCACCCGGGACGTGGTGATCATGCCCCACTTCGGAAAGGCCACCGCCCGGGTCCAGAAGACGATATTCGGTTTGATGAAGATCTTGCCGTCGCGGGGCAATTTAGCAAACCCCTCACAAAGTTCGATCGCACGCTGAACCGATTCGAACGGTTTCTTATATGGGACGATGGAAACGATAAGACTGGTCATATTTCACCTGTTCCGAAAAACGTTGATCGCACTCAGAGAGGTTTTTAAGCTATTTTATCGGCAATGTCAAATACTTAGGATTCTCGCAAAAATAAATAAGCAATTTTAGGCATTGAGGCGCCCGTCCGGCAAGACGCGGAAATGCAGCAATATCATGTATATTCCGAGCTTTCGCAACGCAGCCAGACGGGATGGATCGGCGCATAAAATGTGAAGCTCTTTTTGTGCGAGCCCTTAACGTGGCTGACCCGAGAACTCACCTGCTCAGGACTCATCCCCAGGGCTTTTAATCCCAGGGCTATTGTTTTAGATAGCTTGACAATCAGATCGGTATCCGGTATTTAGTTTTATTATTGGCAGAGGCCAGCTCGGGGCTATTGCCGCACCATTAAAGGCACAATATGTTGTTGTTTATCCCCAATCATTACACAAATCTATTTGACCTGATTTTTAAATTTGATCCACTTTTAAAAAGCGAATACTTGTCAAAAAATAGTTTTAGCAGTTTTGTTATGATGTGTGGTGAGAAGTTTCACGATGTTACTTTGATTTGTTGTCAACGATGAGCTTAGAATAGTATCAAAATTGTTTTTTAATCGAGGCGAGAATCCTAAACTTGAACATTGCCTTTTTATTGAAAGGATAAATGGTTATGGGCATGCCCTTAAAAGTCTTCTTTTTGGTAACAGTTTTTCTTGTCAACTTCGCCCCGGATAGCTCTTTTGCAGATGATGATGGCCTTCTTATATTAGTTGTACCGGGTATCGCTGGCCATGCTAAAAGATATCACGACTGTCTGGGTGAAGCGGAATTATTGTGTGGTGAACGTTTTGACTACTGCATGATGACTGTAGAAGAAAAAATAAGCTACCGTTTACAACTTTGTTACGAAAGAAAAGTGTCATGTTACAACGCTTGTGATAACGATTATCAAGAATGCTGTGACAAGAGCGGGTTGCAAGAGTGCCCCAAAGCATGTCGCATACAAAAAAGAGCTTGCTATGCTGAATGTGATGAGGAAGGTACTCAATGCACTTTGAACGCCATACACGGAGACTATGAAAAACCTGTAGAAAGCAAGTGTAGAAATGATTGGACGGATTGCTTGGAGAGAATGAAAAAAATTTGTGACGATTTATAAGAACGCTATAAAGTATATTAGGTCTCCCCCAGGGCTTGCGTAAAAAATAACTTCACATTTCAAAGCCAATGCAACACGCTATGGCATAAATTTTTCCATCCTCACCCGGGTCACCCTCAACAGGAAACGCAGCATCATCTCCGTAAAATCTGGCATACCGCTCTTTTATCTCATCATTTGTAAAATATATCCTACTGAATCGTTTTATAATATTAACAAATACATCCGTTCCTACATCCTTAAACGGGAAACCATCCAGAGCGGTTCTTGTCATCACGTGATACACGGCCTTTTGTTCAGAGTTCACCATTCTCGAAATCCGTGGCATCTTTACGCCCCCTTCTTCCCTCCAGTTTTAAGCATAGCTTACCCTTTTTACTTTTCTTTCTCCTTTTTATTTTTATTTTGACAAAAATGATTAGTATTGCCAGGCTGAAGTTTTTAATCATCGCCACCAAGGCGGTCAAAGATGGCAATCGCGATAAAGTCAAATATTCAATCTATGATACCATGACGTCCGCGATAATGAGGTTCTTAAAATAGAAGTGGATTTTAGCAGTAAAGATGGCATGAGCAGTTAACAGGGAAATGAAAATAAATTCGATTGCTGCTCATTATGATTATTTGCGCGAAAATTCAGGTTATAATTTCATGGCCCCTCCCCTTCTGTCAACAGGAGCAGCATCAATATAGGTGCCACAACCGGCTGTCCTAAATAAAAATCTATCCCTGCAGGCCCAGTCGCAACTCCCAAAGCGTCCTCGCAGTCGATCGAGCCGCTGCCGTTGTCATAATACTCTTTGACATAGGTATGATATATCATAGTTGCAAGGTAATCCGCTTGTATGCTGATATCACCATGTCACCTTTTCCTTATTTTTTTTTCAATCACTCAACAGCAGTTCGTTTATCATCGGAGTAGGGTTGCCTGAGTTTGGGCTACTACCTGAGTTTGAACTCATATCCACCTTCTGGACAATCATTTTCGATTCATCCAGGGTTCCTACACCTTTGCCGTGGCAACCAAGAAGCGTTTTTCGCAGGTTGTTATTATTATCAGGATTCATAAAAGTTTGACTTGTGGCAATCGGATACATCACGTACTTGCTCATCCAGTAATCGAGTGTTACCGGGTCAGTACATAAGCCTACTGTTCTCGTTCGTTTAGCCTTGTTGATGGACGTACGTCCACCGTATCCCGTATATTCAGCACAGGTCAGGTAAAATGTGGGAGACAAAATTTTGGTGATCAACTGACCGGCCGACTCACCCACGGCATCTGGGTCGTCATGGCCGTTATAGCCGATTTGGTGCAAGTTGTATGTCCCCGGAGGACCTCCGGCAAACTCGACAATCCCCAGGTGGCATTTGACGGCGCTGGTCAGGCCAGCGTAATCTTCATAATTGAAGTTACTATGATTATTGAGGGTCGGCAGAAATATCAGCTTCACCTGCTGGCCATTGTAACCGCCGTTTTCCCATACACCGTGTTTCAAATCGATTAACTTGCTACTGTGAGTGGAACGTAATATTGCATGCGATAACCGGACAGTGGCGCCATTGGCGTTGGTGGTATAAGTCGTGCGAACCCAGCCGTGCTTGCCCGAGGGAACATCACCGGGGCCGGTTGCCGAGTCCCAGTGGTCAGGGTCCTGTCTCACGTCATAAAGCGGAATAGCGGTTACATTGGGATGACCATTGTTATGGTAGTGATCAATCAGTTCAAAGTAGCTCATTTTCGTCCAGTTGTTCTGGCGATTATCTCCAGGTGACATGTTCCAGCAACAATCAGGACCCAGCGTTCTTGAAAGCTCAAAGTGGACATGTTCGGCGATGATGATTTCGCCGTTAAAACCACCCGGGCGTTTTAAAATAACGTCAATCAGCGCCTTTATACATTGTGTATGCGTATAACCCTGTCGGGGCCATTGACCGTTCGGATTAAGAACAACAACGTCATCTTGATCAATAAAGCGGTTGATTCCGCCGGCCAGCTTGATTACACCCTGAACAT
>JAOZUU010000112.1:0-5933 GCA_029938515.1 Desulfobacterales bacterium
ATTTTACCGTTAGGTGGTGGTAGTGAAGTTGCATCTGCAATTGTTGCTTTAAATATGTTGAAGCCACAAGTTGAGATTTATGCTATGCAAGTTGAATTTTCGTGCGCCGCTTATCGTAAAACTCCCTTAACAGTTATTTCCTTGTCCAAAGGCCTCCTTTCACCGACGCTCAATGGGTTACCTCCGGGTCCTGTAAAAAGGGGCTTCACAATATTTTTTAGGGCCGTTTGTCCTGCTTCCTGAAATAACTCACATTCCAAATCTTCATAATTCGAACTCTGTCGAAATATAGGTGATTACATCATTACGGCGCGTCCTCCTGATTGAAGACTGTGTAACAAAATCTATAATCATTTCAAAAAAAATGAAATTTCGAACACCACAACATACAGTGGTTACGAATACAATTGATTTTTGTTCGATTACGGCTATTAATCGAAAATTGCCAATTAACAAAAAAATAGATTAGCACACGGGATGTATAATCTGCTTTCCAGCAACCATTCAAGCCTTTCTTAGCAGGTGACCAAAGGTTGTCGGCTCAATAGGGTAATCATTATTGAATAATTCCCGTCCAGGGTTCAAGCATAAAAAAACCCTGAACCCTGAACTTTAAACCCTCTTTAAACCTAAATATCATAGTAGAGAAAAAACTCGTGGGGATGCGGTCTGAGTTTAATCGGGTTGACTTCGTTTTCCGTTTTGTACTCAATCCACATATCGAGTGCATCCCGGGTAAACACATCCCCTTTGAGCAGGAAGTCGTGATCTTCTTCCAACGCTTTAAGGGCCTCATCCAGTGAACCGGGTGCGGACGGGATTTGAGCCAGTTCTTCCGGCGGCAGGCCGTAGATGTCCTTATCCAGCGGATCTCCAGGGTCAATTTTGTTTTCAATGCCGTCGATTACCGCCATGAGCATGGCGGAAAAGGCCAGATAACCGTTGCAGGACGGGTCCGGTGTGCGAAACTCGATCCGTTTGGCCTTGGGAGAAGTGGAGTACATGGGAATTCGGACAGCGGCACTGCGGTTGCGGCTCGAATAGGCCAGGTTCACCGGGGCTTCGAAACCGGGGACCAGGCGTTTGTACGAATTGGTGGTAGGATTGCTGAAAGCGCACAGGGCAGAGCAGTGTTTAAGGATTCCGCCGATGGCATACAGCGCCTCCTGTGAAACGCCGGCATATTTGTCACCGGCAAACAGGGGCTGGTCGTTTTCCCAGATGCTGATATGGGTATGCATGCCCGTGCCGTTATCCTCGAACAGCGGCTTGGGCATGAAAGTGACCGTGTGACCATTCTGGTAAGCCACGTTCTTGAGCACGTATTTGAACCACATCAGCTGATCGGCCATCTGCAAAAGGGGTTTGAACCGCATATCGATTTCGGACTGGCCGGCGGTGGCGACCTCGTGATGCTGGGCTTCCACCTCAATTCCCAATTCCTCAAGAGTGACAAGCATTTCCGAACGTAGGTCCTGAAACTTGTCCATGGGCGGCACAGGGAAATAGCCTTCCTTGTGGCGGGTTTTATAGCCGAGATTGGGTCCCTCTTCCCGCCCGGTATTCCAGGCCCCCTCGATGGAATCGATCTGGTAAAAAGCCCCCCGGCGGTTCGATTCGAACCGGATGTCATCAAAAATAAAAAATTCGGGCTCGGGTCCAATATAAACGGTATCACCAATCCCGCTGCCTTTTAGATAACTTTCTGCTTTCTGGGCAATATGCCGCGGATCCCGTGAGTAAGATTCCCGAGTGATCGGATCGACGATGTTGCCAATAAGAACCAGTGTCGGTATTTTATAAAATGGATCGATTTTAGCTGTGGCTGCATCGGGCACCACCAGCATATCACTGGTGTGAATCGGCTGCCATCCGCGGATGCTCGACCCGTCAAAGCCGAACCCATCCTCGAAACTCGATTCGTCCAGCTCACCGATGGGTACGCTGAAATGCTGCCAGACCCCTGGAAAATCCACGAAACGGATATCCACGACTCTCACGTCCTTTTCCTTGGCAAGTTTTAATGCATCTGCCGGTGTCATAATTCGATTCCTCCCTTGAGTTAAATGAAAATAAAAAAGCTATTAACTAGTATGCTATAAAGCTATTGAAACTCCGCTTTCCTGGTCCGTACACCAACGGACAAACCATCGAGTTGGTGAAAGAAACATTCGATGTATTGATGCGAAGCGATGCCGGTTTCTGGATGCTGGCCTCTGGATGCCGGTTGAAGATCCCTTTGTCTGGGATGGAATCTCTTTTTTTTATCCCCGCTGAAGGCGGGACCTTTGACCAGCATCGAGCATCCGGCATCCAGTATCGCTTCATTATATGGCATCCTCCCCTCGCTCGCCGGTCCTTACGCGAATGGCCTGTTCGACATTGAAAACAAAGATCTTGCCATCTCCGAGCTTGCCGGTTCCGGCGGCTTCCTCGATTTTGTCGAGGACCGCATCGAGGACATCATCGGTGACGACCACTTCAATCTTGACCTTGGGAATAAAATCGACCACGTATTCGGCCCCGCGGTAAATTTCCGTGTGGCCTTTCTGGCGGCCGTGTCCTTTGACTTCGGAAATGGTCATTCCCTGGATGTCGACCTCGCTGAGTGCCTCCTTTACATCATCAAGTTTGAACGGCTTGATGATCGCTTCAATCTTTTTCATGTACCGTTTCCTTTCTTAATTCAAAGTGTTGCATTAAAATACCATTAATTTTGGTCACGGATTCAGGTGATAGCCATTGGCACCTTCAATTGATAGCAAGGCTAGTTTTCAACCATCGTCAGCGACCGGATGATCGTCTGTTTAATAGACGTTTCCGTCCTGGGTGAATCGATCTTATTCCCGTCAAAATCACGAACGTAAAATACATCAACCACCTGATCGACTTCGGTAGCAATTTTGGCCACCCAGATATCAAGCCGGCATCGATACAAGGCATCGGTTACTCTGAACAGCAGGCCGGGGAAGTCATCGGCAAAGACTTCGATGATGGTAAAAAAGCTGGAACTTTTATTGTCAATTGTAATTCGAGGGGGATTCCTCTCTCCAGGTGATCGCACGGCCCGATAGGCAGCCAGTTTCTTTTTAAGCATCGCCGGTATATCCAGCCGATCAGTCAACGCGGACCCAAGATCGTGTCCGGCTTTTTCCCACTTCTCCTTTTCGAAAATGCGGTCCGGTGGTGCGGTGACTTCGAAAATGTCCAGGGCGATGTTGTTGTGCCAGGTATAAATTTGCGCATTTAAAATATTGATCCGGTTTAAGGTGAATACCCCGGCGATTCTGGAGAAAAGCCCCGGGCGATCCTGGGTGCAAATCGTGATCGTCCGGGTATCCTTTGTCGCCGCGCGCGCAATCGACCAGACATAGGGGCGATCGCTTAAAGATCGGTACAGATCGGCGTGCGCCAAAATAGCTTCTACCGACGTATAGTGCAGGTATCGCGGGGACATTGCTTCAAATATCACTTCAATGTCGCGGTGCTCCGGGACGGTTGAAACGGAAGAAAAAACTTTCGCTTTCTTCTTTTCCAGTGTCCGGGTGGCCTGGCCGGAAGCCAGTTCTCCCTTTTCCAGCGTATTGGCTGTTTTCAGAAAAAGATCCTGCAGCAAAACAGCCGTCCATTCATTCCAGGCCTTGGGACCGGTGGCCGCCGAATCCGCCACACTCAAGAGATACAGCATCTTAAGCCGACTCAGGCTTCCGATATGGCGGGCACAAAAAATGGCCGTCTCTTCATCCTGAATATCGCGTCGAAGGGCGGTGTGGATGAGAAACAGATGTTCGCGGATCAGAAAGGTGACGGTTTCGATCCCCTGGGTGCTCATTCCTCTTTCGCTAAGCAATTTTTGGGCGATGGGGGCACCTTTCGCGGCATGATGCCGTTCAGGATCGCCCTTGGCAATATCATGGAGTAACGCCGCCCAACAGAGAAGCTTTTTAGGGGCAATCTCTTTATAAAGATCTGCGCATAACTGACATCCGGTGGTATCGTCTGGACTCCCAAAACTTTTTACCGTGCGCACCACCCGCAGGGAATGCCGGTCAACCGGATAAATATGGTAGGCATTGTAAAGAATCCGGTTGCGGATATGTTTAAATTCGGGCAGAAAATGAATCAAAAAGCCCGTATCGAGCATTTCGTTTAATACATTGAACGGTCCTGACGGCGTTACCAGAATTCGCTCGAAAGCGTTCAAGGCTGACGATGATCGCCTGAAGGCGGTGTCCACCAGATGCGAAAACTCCCTGACGAGACGTTTGGCTTCGGGTGTCAGGGGGATTCTCAATCGGGCACTTTCCTGAAATATCTTCATCAACAGTTCCGGATCACCGATGATATCTTCCGGCGAGCGGAAATTTAGCATCCCTTTCCGGATCACTAATCCTTTATGGTCAGGCTGTTTTCCGTTTACTTTGATCCGGCCCGCGGATTTCTCCAGGTCGTGTTCATATAGAAACATTTTCCCCAGGTACTTCAGCCAGGCCATTTTACCGTGGAGTTCACCAAGGAATCGCTCTACCGGCTGCTGGCCGTTGACGGATACGAAGCCCATTGTCTGTGCCAGTTTCTCCTGATGCTCGAAGTAGAGCTGGTCGCATTTGCGGCCCGTCAATAGATGTAAGTGATTCCGTACGCGCCAGATAAATGCCAGCGCATCCTCAAGGAAGGCGAACTCTTTATGCGACAGGCAACCGTGGTATTCAAGGTCCCGACGGATTCGGATCCTGGATTTAATCCGGGCGCTCCACAAAATGGTATGGTAGTCGCGCAGGCCGCCATGCCCTTCTTTCAGGTTGGGTTGAAGCAGGTGCGCAGAATCACCGAAGCGGTCATAGCGGTGACGATTGGCCACCGCCAGTTGGTGGATGATTTGATCGGATTGCCCGGCCAATATTTGATCCCGCAAGGTTGATTCCAGTTTGGCAAATAGAGGTGACATCCCGCAGACAAACCGGGCATCGAGCATGGCGGTGAGGTTTTCCAGGTCCGCCCGGCCTTCTTCGAGACAATCACTAATGGATCGGGTGACATGGCCCACCTCGATCCCCAGGTCCCAGAGGGGAAATAGCATCTCTTCGACCAGGTCGACGGCGATTGTGGGCACGCGTTTTTCAAACAAAAAAAGCAGATCGATATCGGAATGGACGCACTGTTCCTGTCGACCGTAGCCCCCCAGGGCAACGATGGCCCAGGGATTTCGGGTCGGACTGATTTTCGGGCCGACGGTGCTGGCGGCGTATTGTTCACGGAAATAGGCATCAAAAATCCGGGTATGCTCAAGGATAAAGTCGGGTGCTTGTCCATCGGTAAACGCCTGAATCAATGCCTGTCGCTTTTTCCGGAGTTTTTGGTTTCCGGTCTGATTATTTTTTTTAGCAGTCTGTGTCATTTATAGCTCGTTCTTGAATGTCATGAATCAATATAGACTATCCAAAATTTGTGCCAACTCTTAAATAAATGTTTTCACTTTAATATCAGCAATATAAAAAAATGGGGATCAATTGTCAGGCGCCAGTAACATACAATTATGTAATTTCATCGGACAATATTACAATTCCGTATCATTCAATTTTTTTTATGGACAATACAAAATTGTAAAGAAATGATCAAGAGGCGTGTTCGGATGATGCGAAAAAGCGGCGCCAGATTTGAATCACCGCCTGTCGCCGATTACGGAAACGTCCGGCGTTAATTTTAGCCGGTTTTTCCTGAAGGGCCAAGCGATGCCCCATCATGCGGTAACTAAGGTAAGCCTGTTTGAGCAGATAGGCCTGGCGATCATGGATGATGCCGGTCTCGATCAAGGTTTGAATCAAACGGACATTGTCAGTCCATTCTGAAAGCTCCGAATGATCCGGCGATAAACGAAGAACCAGGTATTGAACGAGAAATTCAATATCGATAATTCCACCGGGATCGTGTTT
>JAOZUU010000112.1:6033-7949 GCA_029938515.1 Desulfobacterales bacterium
GCCGGCGCGAGTCCGGGTGGAAAGCAGATGAATCACCCGCTGACCCAGTCGGGCGAAAAACTGGGCCGAATCGATGGGTCGGTGGCCGCCGGTGATTTGGCCGCTGCGACCGGCATGCAAAAAGACCAGGTCCAGGTCGGAGCTGTAGCTCAGCTCCAGTCCGCCCAGTTTCCCATAGGCAATAACGGCAAATCCACGTTCAAGAGATGCTTCTTCAAGATCGCATACCGGCAGGCCATGCCTGGCGACCAGGTATTCCCAGGCGAGATTCACCACGTTTGCGAGAACGATTTCAGCGATATCGGTCAACCGATCGCTCACATTCATCAGGGGCAGCTTGCCGGTGACATCGGCGGCGGCGATCCGTAAGGTGTTCGCCTGTTTGAACACGCATAACGTTTCGATTTGAAATTCCAGGTCGTCTTCAGGAATCGCTGCCAGGCGATGAGCGATGTCTTTTTCCATCTCGACCCACCGGGGGGGATCGTACAAAAGACGGGGATCGAGCAATTCATCCAAAAGAACCGGATGTTTGGCCAGGAGGGTGACAATCATCGGGCTAGCCTCGGCCAGGCGCACCAAAAGCTTGATGCCCCCGGGGTTTTCCAGCAACATCGCCAGGTACACGGAGCGTGTTTCAATGGTACCGATCAGGTCGAGGATTCGGCCCAACGTCTGTTCCGGTTGTTCAGCCGCACCGGCCGCTTTTAAAACCAGTGGAACCAATCGATCGAGACGTCCACGTCCTTCAAGGCTGAGGGCATGGGTTGCCGGAAGCGTATCCAGATGCTTGAGCAGACGAATCACACGCTGAGAATCATGAAAACCGGCTGTGGGCAGAACAATTCCGGTTTCATCATCCGGGTCGCCGTGAATACGATTCCACAGGTGTTGCAGGGATTTAATATCTTCAGGGTCAATGGCGGCGGCAGATCCGTTTCGCTCCGGTTCCAGAAGGGCTTCGAAATGAGATTGAACCGTTTGAATGTGTTGATCCAGGGTTTGCCGGAAATCAGAAATATCATCGAAACCCATGGAAAGGCCCAGCCGCCACCATCCGATATCATCGCTGGGAAGCCGATGGGTTTGTTGATCGTTATACATCTGGAGCCGGTGTTCAACCCCACGCAAAAAAAGATACGCCTCTGACAAAGCTTTGGCGACGGAAGCGGAGATAATTTTTTCCTCGGCCAGCCCCGTCAATACCGTTAAAATGGGCCGCTGTTGAAGCGTCGGAATAACTCCGCCACGAAGCAATTGGAAGACCTGGCCGAAAAATTCGATCTCCCGGATACCGCCCGGACCAAGCTTGATATCATCGCTGACTCCCTTACGTTTAATCTCAGCTGAAATACCGACCTTCATCTCCCTGAGTGATTCGTAAACGCCGTAATCCAGGTAACGTCGAAATACAAAGGGCTTAAGCCGCTTTAACAAGTCGTGACCGGCTGCTTTGTCTCCGGCCGTGGCCCGGGCCTTGATCCAGGCGTACCGCTCCCATTCCCGCCCCTGACTGACGAAGTAATCTTCCATGGCATCAAAATTCATCACCAGGGGACCGCTGTTCCCAAACGGCCGGAGATCCATATCCACCCGGAAAACGAATCCATCGGTGGTCGGGGTATGAAGCACCCGGATCAATTGCCGGCCCAACCGGGTGAAAAATTCATCATTTGAAATTTCAGGGGATACAGCACCCATAGCGGGATAGGCAAACACCAGGTCCACATCAGAAGAGAAGTTCAGCTCCTGGGCTCCCAGCTTGCCCATCCCGATTACCGCCAGATGCCGGCGGCGACTGGCAATATCCGGCGGATGGCCCAATCGGGCTACATACCAATCCGCAAGTATTCCCAAGGTGGTGTCCAGAACGGCATCAGCCAGAGATGACAGGTCCGCCATCACTTCGGGAACGG
>JAOZUU010000113.1 GCA_029938515.1 Desulfobacterales bacterium
TGTGGCTGAAGGTCAGCCGAATTATTCCCCGGCTCCCCGATTTGATGAAAAGATTTTCCAAGCTGGAAAAACGGTTAAAAACCCTGGAAAACAAACTGACTATGTGACTGGGTGACCCATCAAGTACCGTGCGAAAAGAAAGGACCCCATGGAAAAACCATACGATATCCTTGCTATCATGGATCGATTGCCGCATCGGTATCCGTTTCTGTTAATCGATCGAATTCTAGAATTCGTTCCCGGCGAGAAAGTGGTGGCGATTAAAAACGTTACCATCAACGAACCTTTTTTTCAGGGACACTTCCCCAATGAGCCGGTTATGCCCGGCGTGTTGATCGTCGAGGCCATGGCCCAGGCGGGTGCATTCTTAGTTTTGGATTCGATCGATAAGGAAAAGAGAGAACGGACGTTTTTTTATTTTTCGGCCATAGACAAGGTTCGTTTTAGAAAAAAAGTGGTGCCGGGGGATCAATTGATTTTAGAGATTGAATTGTTGCGAAAGCGCTCCACGGCGGCAAAAATGACGGGCATCGCCCGGGTGGATGGCACCCGGGTGGCCGAGGCGGAATTGATGGCAGCGATAGGATATGGCACATGATACATCCCACGGCAATAATCGATAGGAAAGCGGATCTGGATACATCGGTAACCGTCGGTCCCTACAGCATCATTAAGGATAACGTGACCATCGCCCCGGGGACCGAGATCGGCTCCCATGTGACCATCGATCGGTATACGGATATCGGCGCTGATTGCCGGATATTTAACCATGTCTCGGTGGGCGCGGCCCCCCAGGCACTAAAATATCAAGGCGAGAAGACCTATCTAAAGGTCGGGCGGGGAACGGTGATCCGTGAATTTGCCACGCTTAATCGCGGCACCGCTTTTGGGGGCGGCATCACGGAAGTGGGTGAAAACAATTTTCTTATGGCGTATATCCACATCGCCCATGATTGCAAGACCGGAAAAGGCGTTATCATGGCGAACAACGCCACTCTGGCCGGACACATTACTTGCGAAGACCATGCCACCATCGGCGGCCTGGTGGCGATCCATCAGTTTGTCCGGGTCGGGGCTTATGCGTATATTGGTGGAAAATCGGCCGTCGTCAAGGATATTCCCCCGTATGTCATCGCCGCCGGAGACCGGGCCAGGCTGCATGGCTTGAACAATGTCGGGCTGAAGCGGCATGGATTCTCGACAGAGACCCTGCTGTCTCTCAAAAGAGCCTACCGGATCATTTTTCGAATCGGCCTGACGTTAAACGAGGCCATTGAGCGGGTCGGTGCGGAAATGGGTCAGGTCCCTGAAGTGACGGCTTTGATCAAGTTCATCCAAAGCTCCAGCCGGGGGATCACGCGATAGCAATAAGGACTGCTTTAAAAAGGTCTTTTTCAAAATCCAGTCCAGGGCTCGCCATGACGGTTTGAATTATCTCTAATCATTATCGAAGAATTGGAATAGAATATGGGCCGGCAAAAACAAAAACTACGAGTCGGCGTCATCGGCGTGGGATATCTGGGAAAATTCCATGCCGAAAAATACGCCTGGATGACGGATGTTGACCTCGTGGCGGTGGTGGATGTCGATAAGCCAAGTGCACAAATAACGGCGGACCGATTCAACACGCAGGCTTATACCCGACATACGGATATTTACGGCAAGGTCGATGCGGTCAGTATCGTTACACCGACCCCTTTGCATTATCGTATCAGCCGCGATTTTCTCGAAAAAGGGGTGGATGTCCTTATCGAAAAGCCGATGACGACCTCGTTGGACGAAGCAGATGAATTGATCGCCCTGGCAAGGTCGCAGGGGTTGATTATCCAGGTGGGACACCTGGAACGGTTTAATCCGGCCGTTATGGCACTGGCAGATGTGATCGATGGTCCCATGTTCGTCGAGTCCCATCGTCTGAGCCTGTTCAAGGATCGGGCAACAGATGTCAACGTTGTACTTGACTTGATGATCCACGATATTGATATCCTTCTCAATTTCATCGGTTCGAAAATCAAACGGATTCATGCTTCCGGAGTGGCGGTGATCACCGATCGAGTGGATATCGCCAATGCCCGCCTGGAATTCGCAAGTGGTTGTGTCGCCAATGTCACCACCAGTCGGGTTTCCATGAAAAATCAACGTAAAATACGATTGTTTCAGAAAAACGCTTATATTGCGGTGGATTTTGCCAAGCGGGAAATCATCACGGTGCGGAAAGGAAATCCGAATGGGCCAGGCCCGATTCCGGGAATGGATATCAGCAGCCATCAATTTGAAGAGGAAGATCCCCTCAACTCTGAATTAAAGTCATTTGTCCGTTCAGTTCGCTCCAGGGAAGCGTCGAAAATACCAGGTGAGGCAGGACGCAGCGCCCTGGCGGTAGCGTTGAATATTATTGACCAGATCGATGCGAATACAAGGCGGTTAATCGGGTGATACCAAGGCGATGGGGGTAACCAGACAAAAAAAGGTGATGATTATCGCCGGTGAAACGTCGGGTGACCTCCATGGTGCTCAATTGGTTCGGGTGATGCAACGACAGCAGCCGGAAACTGTTTTTATCGGTATGGGAGGGACGGCCATGGCGGAGGCAGGGGTGCGTATCCTGGTCGATGCAGCCTCATTAAGCGTGGTGGGAATCACGGAAGTGCTTGGCCGGGCGGGTAATATCCTGAAGGGATTTCGAATCATCAAGCAGGCGCTCAGACGGTTTCGACCCGACTTGTTGATCCTGATCGATTTTCCCGATTTCAACCTTCGCGTCGCACGGACGGCCAAATTGCTGGGTATCCGCGTACTCTATTACATCAGCCCCCAGATATGGGCCTGGCGTACCGGCCGGGTACGCACAATCAAAAAACGGGTTGACCACATGGCCGTGATTTTTCCGTTTGAATCCCGTTTTTTTCGTGCTAATGCGGTCCCGGTGACGTATGTGGGACATCCCCTGCTCGATCATGACTGGCCGGAAGTCAAGATTCCGAATAATAATCCATTCCCGGTCATCGGGTTTTTGCCCGGATCTCGAAAACAGGAGATCGAACGTCATTTTCCGATCATGCTGGAAAGTATGCCTCTGATCAACCGCTGTTTTGAACAGGCGCACTATTTGGTAGCACCGGCCGATAAAAGGCAGCATCGGCTAACGGAGGCCATGATGCATGCCCAAGGCGTTCCACCAGATGTGTGCGAGATTGTCGACGGTGGCGCTCGGGCGGTTTTCCCAAGATGCCATCTGGTTCTGGCGGCATCCGGAACGGTGACGCTGGAAGCCGCCATCGCCGGCGTACCGATGATCGTTATTTATAAGGTATCACCGCTGAGCTATCTCCTGGGGCGGATCATGATTCGGGTCAGCCACATCAGCCTGGTAAATCTGATTGCCGGACGGGAGATCGTTCCCGAATTGATCCAGAAAGAAGTAGTGCCGGAAAATATTGCGCATGAGGTGGCCGCAATGTTGAACAGAGAAAACCGGCTTGATACCGTCCGCCGGGAGCTGGCGGTTGTCCGTAAGAAACTCGGCACCGGCGGCGCCGCCGAACGCGTGGCGGACCTTGCGCTGGAGATGATCGGTTGAGCTTTGTCGGCCAAACAGCTGGGAGGTACAAACGTTAAGTTGTTTTTTCATTGGAGGGGCTGAAAAAATAAACATCGAACCCGCCGCAGGCGGATTGAATAGAAAAAGAAAGAAGAATGCCGATATATTTTACCAAATTTTTTCAGGGACGGATCGGGCAACTGTTTCGAATGGTGGGAGACCATAGGGGGCGCCTGTTTTTCGCCGTCGTGGCCATGGTAGTGGTAGCGGCTACCCAGGTGGCGATCCCTTTCGTGTTGAAACACGTCCTGGACGATATCTTTGTCAATAAAGATGTCCGTATGCTGAATCTGATTCCCCTCGGCGTGGTTGTACTTTTTCTGATTCGGGGAACGGCCATGTATTATCAGGCTTACCTGATGAAGTATGTGGGGGAAAAGATCGTGATGCGGCTTCGGAATCGATTGTACGATCGGATTCAGGATCTTCCCCTGTCTTTTTTTTATAAAGAAAAAACAGGATCGCTGATGGCGCGCATCACCCACGATGTCAGTATCGTTCGGGAAATGATATCGGATGCCATGACCGGCGTATTAAAAGATGCCGTGATGATCTTGGGCCTGGCGGGTTATATTTATTCACAGGATTGGAAACTGGCCATAGCCGCCACGGTGGTTCTTCCCATTGCCTTTTATCCCATCACCGAATTCGGCCGGCGGATTCGACGGTACAGCACCGGTTATCAGGCGGCCATGGCGGACCTGAGCGCATTTTTATATGAAACGTTTGCCGGTAACAAGATTGTCAAGGCGTTCGGTATGGAAGCCTGGGAAAAAAAGCGGTTTGCTCAAAAATCGGCGGATCTGTTCAGACATCAGATGAAACAGGTCTTTGTCCGGGCCCTTTCTTCACCGGTGATGGATTTCTTGGGGGGATTGGGAATCGCCTTTATTATCTGGTTCGGTGGGCATCAGGTCATTTCCGGGACTCAAACCGTGGGTACATTTACTTCTTTTATCGCCGCCGCCCTGCTGCTCTACGATCCGGTCCGGCGATTGAGCAAATTCAACAATACTATTCAGCAGGGGATGGCCGCTACCGACCGGGTCTTTGATATTATCGAGCATTCGTCGGATATTAAACAGGCCGATCATCCCATTAGCGTGCCGGATGGTCCCCATCGAGTCACATTTGAGAACGTTTCATTTGCGTATGATGCTGATGAAACGGTTTTAAAGGACATTCGGATGGATGTTCGTCCCGGTGAAATTCTGGCTTTGGTCGGTGCCAGCGGAGGCGGTAAAACCACCCTGGTGAATATAATTCCCCGCTTTATCGATGTCACCCAGGGAAAAATTTTAATCGATGGAATGGATATCCGTCGGTTATCACTTGATTCCCTGCGCCGGCAGATTGCCATCGTCACCCAGGAGCCGATACTATTTAACGACTCGGTTCGCAACAATATTGCCTACGGCAACCAGGCTGCCTCGGACGCCGAGATCGAGGCAGCCGCCAAAGCCGCTTATGCCCATGACTTTGTCGTGAACTTTCCGGACGGTTTTAATACGTTGGTCGGCGAACTGGGCGAGCGCCTTTCGGGAGGCGAAAAACAACGGCTATGTATTGCCAGGGCATTGTTGAAGGATGCCCCCATTCTGATCCTGGACGAGGCAACCTCCTCTTTGGATTCCGAATCGGAGCAACTGGTTCAAAAAGCGCTTGAAAATCTCATGCACGGCCGGACGACATTTGTGATTGCCCATCGGCTGTCCACCGTTCGGTATGCGGATCGGATTGTCGTTATCGACGCAGGCCGCATCGTGGAAGAGGGAACCCATCAGAAATTACTCGGCAGGCAAGGCGCCTATTACAACCTGTGCCGAATCCAATCATCCAGGGATATGGCGATATCCGGATAGGGACCTTTGAAAGCCGCATGAAAATAAACTCGATCATCAATCGTTACATTTTTATCGAATTTATTTTTCCATTTGTTCTCAACCTGGTTTTTTTTACCTTCGTTTTCCTGATGACCAAAATTCTGGATATCACCCAGATGATCATTAACTATAATGTAGGGGTTGGAACGGTTTTACGGATGATCGTTTATTTCGTTCCCAATTTTCTTGTCTATGTGATTCCCATTGCAGTAATGGCGAGCATCCTTTTAGCATTTCTGCGCATGTCCGGTGATAACGAAATCATCGCTTTACGGGCTGGTGGCGTGGGAATATTTGGTCTTTTACCGCCCGTCGTTCTTTTTAGCCTAATCGGTGTGGTCCTGACTTTCTGGGTGTCGGCTTATGGAATGCCGTGGGGAAGAATGGCCTTGGAAAAACTGACCTATCAGGTGGCCATCTCAAACCTGGAGCTTGGCCTTAAAGAGCGGACATTCATCGACAGTTTTAACGGAGTGACGATATATGTGAACGAAATTGATCCGAGCACGAAAGAGCTGCGGGATGTGTTCATCGAAGACCGGCGGATCAAGAATATAGTCAGCACGATTGTGGCGCCCCGCGCGATTTTGCAAAGTGAACCGAACCGTCTCGTTGTCCGGGCAAGGTTGTTTGATGGGACCTGGAATCAGGCGGATTTAAAAGATCGGACAGTCAATTCGATCAAATTCGGCACCTATGAATTACAGATGGATTTAAAGCTCGCTGCCACCCCCGCGGCACCAGGAAAAAAACGTAAGCATCGTAAGGAGATGAGTCTGACTGAGCTGAGGAATTATATCCGTAATGCGAAACAAAAAGATTCAAGTTATTACTCCAGACTGATTACGTATCACAATAAATTTGCCATCCCCTTATCGTGTCTTTTCCTGGGACTGCTGGCGGTTCCTTTGGGCATTCTATCCAGCGGGTTGAAAAAGTCTTTCGGGCTGGGACTGGGAATGTTATTTCTATTCGTTTACTATATCGTCATGTCCGCGGGCAAAGTGTTTGGGGAAACCGGTCTATATCCACCGGTCATCGGAATGTGGGCGCCCAATCTGGTGATCTTGATCATTACCGCGTATTTTTTCTATCGGTCCGCCGGTAATCGAACCTTTAAGTTTATTAGTCTCCGCAAACTGTGGCAGGGTAAATACTTGGAGAAGTAACGACGCCCGGACTATAGACAACCTGAATCTGCGAGCGTTCGCTTATGTCGATTCTCAACCATTATATAGTCAAAGAAATCGTCAAGGTTTTTGCGACCCTGATGGTGTCGCTGATTTCTCTTTTCTATATTGTTGATTTTTTTGAAAAAATTGACAATTTCATTAATGCCGGGATTTCGATTCCAAGAATTGTTGTCTACTTTGCCTTTAAACTACCCTTTGTGGCTGCACAAATGATCCCCATTTGCCTGCTGCTGGCCGTCATCATCGCCTTTGGCTTGATGAACCGGCATAACGAACTGATCGCCTTTCGCATCAACGGTGTGAGCATCATACATCTGTTGAAACCGGTACTGGCGGTGGGCGGTGTGTTCGGCATCGCTCTCTTTATGATTTCCGAAGCGGTTGTTCCCGTAACGATCAGCAAAGCCAATCGTATATGGTTGGAAGAAGTGAATAAGAAATCGGTGAGCACCTCAAAGAAACGAAATATCTGGATTAAGGAAAAACGGAAAATCATCCATATCGAACATTATAACCCCACCCAGAAAACGATTTTTCGTGTAGTGGTTTATGAATTTGATCACACCTTTAATCTGGTTCGGCGTGTTGATGCGTCAAAAGGTGTCTTTAAAGAAGAAGGTTGGGTGTTATTTGATGTCATGGAACAAAAATACAATGCGTCGACAGGTATTTACGATGTTATGCTTCATGGACAAGCACCGGAATTTATGGACCTGCGAGCGGAGGATTTAACTCGTGTGGTCAAAGGGTCCGAGGAAATGGGATTTACCGAACTAGTGGGGTATATCCACCAGGTGGAAGATGAAGGTTATGATGCCACCCCATATTGGGTGGACCTGCACGCCAAAGCAGCCTTTCCGTTCATCTGTCTGTTGATGAGTCTTATTGGCACCGGGATTGCCGCTAAAATCAGACCCAAGGAAAGCCTGCCCATCATCATTGCGGCTGCCATCGGTATCGCTTTTTTATACTGGACCGGGTACGGACTTTTCCTTTCCCTTGGTTACGGGGAGGTATTGCCCCCGCTGGTGGCTGCCTGGACGGCCAATGCGGTTTTTCTCTTTTTTGGCATTTTTCTGTTAGCAATTGCTGATTGAGCATGGGGCAAATCGGCCATCATATTTAAATTTTTATTGGCAGGGACTGGCCGGGGGCTATTTACCGCACCACTAAGGGGCCAACAATTTATAACTTCGCAATTATATGTTTAATGCAGGCATGGAT
>JAOZUU010000114.1 GCA_029938515.1 Desulfobacterales bacterium
CAACTTGGGGACCCCTGAACTGTTTTTAATCACTTCAAATGTGCTGTTGTCCCATATTTCAGAATATGTGTTTTCTTTTATTTTTGCACTTACCCTGAGCTATTTTTCAAAAGCAACTAAATCCAGAATTATCGGTTTTATTTTTGCTGCCAATGCTGTTTCCCTCTACTATCATTTATTACAACTTTTTGGATATACGAAACACTATTCGAATCTACCCACATCGGCGATAATTTGGATAATCCAGGGCTTAATTTCAATTCTGGTAATTTCGCCTTTATTCGCAATTATTGGCAGTCTTATAGGTAATAGAATAAAGAGATCGGCCAGGAAAAATCGGTGGACAGGGCTATTCGTCGTCTTCTAAACCCTCTATAATTTTGGCGCAGACATCGGTGTTCGCTTTAATTTTGCCCCACAACAGATCTGCCGCCAAAGTAATTCCGCCGGTGGCCATCGCAGCCGTATATTTCCCATACTTTACGGCCACGTCCTTTGGGTCTAATGCAATTTTCGGATGAGACAGCGTTCCTCCGATATGAGCAAGGCTCGCCAGCGAACCTAGGCCTACGTCCAAAACTTTACGGGACTTCGGTTTCATCCCGAAGTCGATCTCCTCTGTTTTAAGATTAATTTCACCGCTCCCGAACCACGTGACGTCGGTCATTTGGGCGGCAATTTTTTTGTTGGCATCGGCAATGCCGTCTTCAATATCGAATAGAATGATCGCACAAATGAGCTCAGTGGTCTCTTCATGCTTGTTAAACGGATTAATGGAATCGAGCATATTCACTCCAAAACCGGTCATAAATGATTTCTTCAATGTCGCCTCGCGGGCGTGAAACATAAGCTGACCGTTTAATCCCGCCATAATCGCGGCGATGGAATCCCCGCTTCCATCCAGATTGACCAGGAAGTCGAGCTTGCCGCCGAAGTTGTGAAACGTGGCATCGGCCATTTCAATATCGGCAGAGAGAGAAGCCGGTTTATTTCTAGCGTCAAGCATCACCGTGCCTTCAATTGTACCCTGACCCACCTGGGCCTGTAACGGTTTTACGTTCAGCAGCCCGTTCTCAAGGATCGCCCGAACGACGATGTTGTCAAGCTTGAGTTGGAGGGTCGTCAGACTTTCAACCGTCATATCTATATCTGCATCCACAGACCTTAAGGGGCCAAAAGGAAGGGGTTCGGAAGAAAATATCTTGTCCTTCTTATCTTTATCTTCCTTCTCAACTTCTTCTTCTCTGGTTTCAGGGCTGCTCTCTTTTTCTGCCGATGTATCTGCTTTTGCCTGCAGCTTATTGAGATCCAGTTTGCCCACGTGGAGCTCACCATTTAACCGCGGCCTACCACCGGGTTCGGACGGCTGCGTAAAGGCGGCTTTCCCTTTGACATCGAGATCACCGGCCTGGAGATGCAAGCCGGCCAGTTTGTAGGTATTTTCATCGACGGTGAATTTCCCCTTCAGCTTGACTGGTTTTTGCCCCTGTAATTGGGCGCCTGTCAGCTTGCCAACTTTCTCCAGAGACTCGGCCTCAACAACGAGTGCAAGATCGATCCCCTTGGCCGCCAACGGCTCAGCAATACTGCCTGCGAGGCTTACCATGACGCCATCACTTTTAATTACCGTGTCTATATGGGTCGGTGCCTTCAGGCCGCCTTTGCTGGAAAACTTTCCATCCAGGGTGACCGGGCCGGAATCAGGCAGCTCCTTCTTAACCAAAGTGCCCAATGAAGCCAGTGAATCAACGGCAAAATTGATGTCCGCATTGATTCCGGTCAACTTTAAGACGTCTTCCACGGATCCCGCGACTTTAGCCTGGATTTTCTCTCCAGCAAGATCTGCCTTGATGTTTTTTACCTCGAAGGTCTCGCCTTTGGAGACAATCAGGGCAGAGGCATTCAGGGGGCCTAAGGGTGGCAACTCTGTTTTGACGATATCCGACAAGAGGGCGAGAGACTCTATGCCGAGATCGACATCGGCGTTGATCGCTTTCAGCTTGAGCAGGTCGCCGATCGATCCCGCAACCTTCGCATGGATCTTGTCGTCGGCGAGATCCACCTTGATGTTTTTTACCGCAAAGCTGTCACCCTTGGATATGATACGGGCAGAGGCATTCAGGGGACCAAGGGGAGGCAGTTCCGTTTTGGCAATATCTGACAAGAGGGCGAGAGACTCTATGCCAAAATCGACATCGGCATTGATTGCTTTCAGCTTGAGCAGGTCGCCCACCGATCCCGCAACATTCGCATGAAGCTTATCGCCGGCGAGATTCGCCTTTAAGTTCTTTATCTCGAAGGTATCCCCTTTGGAGGCGATGTTGGCGGAGGCTTTGAGCGGGCCAAGGGGAGGCAGTTTCATCTTAACGTAATCGGACAAGAAACCGAGAGACTGGACACCAAGATCAACCTTTGCGTCGATTCCCTTTACCTTTAACAGGTCTCCAACGGACCCGGCCACCTTTGCAGTTATATTTTTACCGGCGAGAACCGCCTTAATGTTCTTTATCTCAAAGGTGTCACCTTTAGAGGCAATGTTGGCGGAGGCTTTCAATGACCCCAGGGGCGGCAACTTCGTTTTTATATAACCTGCCAACCAGGCGAGAGAGTCCACGCCGATATTGACATCGGCATTGACATCTTTCAGCTTGAGCGGGTCTCCGATGGACCCGGCAACATCGGCGTGAATGATTTTACCGTTGATATCCGCTTTGATCTCCATGAGGCCAAGATTTTCACCTTTTGAAACGATCTTGGCAGTGGCTTTCAACGGACCAAAGGGTGGCAGCTCTGTTTTCACGATCTCCGAAATTAAATCGAGGGATTCGGTATCCAGCGCTAAATCCGCTTTGACACCTTCCAATGAAATGATGTTTTTCACCTCGGCATTTCCAATAGCGTTCAATCCCCGGCCGTGGATCTTTACGTGGAAATTTTTTATAGCCAGATTGTCCAGGTTACCTTCTGCCACAACTTCTGCGTTCAGTGAGTCGGGCAGCTTGTACTCGGTTTGAAGCCCAATTCCGGTTAATATTTCAGTAAGATTACTGGTGTCTATCCGTACCGACAGATTGAGGCCGTTTAGCGCTGCTAAATCCACAATGGATCCTTTGGCTTCAGCCTTCAAGGTCTTGTCGTCCAGGGTTGCGAGCAGGTCGCCGAGGGCATATTTCCCCTCGTTACCGCTCAGTTTGGCCGATACCGACAGCGGCCCGATGTCCGGCAACTCTCGACCGGCCAACGGCGAAAACGCCGCCACGGAGTCGGTATCCAGGTTCACGGCTATATCCAGGTCGAAGGTAGGGGTCAGGGGGCCGGCGGTTCCTGTAACGGCGAGTTTGGCGTCACCAAAATGTCCATCGAATTTGACATTTGCGGGCTGGTTATCGACAAAAAATTCGGCATTGTCTAAACCTCCGGAAAACGCCAGCGGGATGTCGTTGAATTTGCCTTTAATGTCAATATCCAACTTATCCTCAGTTGATCCAACATGCAATTTTTCACTATAGATATTTATTTGATCGCCGCTCTTGCCGTCGATGAATGCAATGCGAGTATTATTGAGGTGCAGCTTCCGAATCAGCGGACGGAGAGGGAGCCCGCCGCCGCTTTCGGCCTCTTTTTCCGCTTCGGTCTTTTTTTCGGCGCCTTTCGCGGCTTCCTCCTCCAGATCTCCAAACTGCCAGTTCCCCTGTCCGGAAGTATCCGTTTCCAGAAGTAAATCAGGGCTATCAACGACCAGGGTTGCATCGAGGATACCCTTCAGCAACGGAAACAGAGCAACCTCCCCTTCTATATTATCGACGGACATCATGTGCGGACGGGAACCCCATTCGGCGTTGGCAAATTTCACCCCCGATGCCTTGAAGGCCAGGGAGGATAAAAGCTTGATGTCGAAATCCCCTTCGATGGTCAATTCGCGGCCGGTTGCGGACTTGACGCCGGAACTGATCAGGGATTTGTATTTTTCGCCCGGAATGATATTGACAACAACAACCAATAGAATCAACAGACCGGCTAAAACCGCTAAAACAATCCCGGCATATTTTAAAAATCGAGACATGTCATCACCTCCAGCAAGATTATCACTTGGTATTTTTTATCAATTATTATTTTATCACGAAACAGATCAATCGGTTTTTTAAATATCGCACCTGCTATAGGCTTTCAGATTTGGCTTTAATGCGCTTCGGCCCAGTTCTCACCCGCTGCCAAGTTAACCTTCAAAGGCACCTTGAGGTCCCACACCCCTTCCATCATCGACGTAACCAGCCTTTCGGCCTGTTCCAGTTCCCCGGGCGGGACTTCAAACACGATTTCGTCATGCACCGATAAGAGCATGGCGGTATTTAACTCCTGGCGCCGCAATTCATTCTCGGTTTGAATCATGGCCAGTTTTATCAGGTCCGCCGCGCTTCCCTGAATCGGTGTATTGACCGCCGTTCGCTCGGCAAAGCTGCGTACATTTCGATTGCGACTGTTGATCTCCGGCAGCAGGCGAATCCGTCCCAGTAAAGTCTGGGTCTGGCAGGTTGATCGGACCGTGGCGATGGTTTCATCTATAAACTGTTTGACGCCCCGGTAGCGGGCAAAATAGTTGTCAATATACGTCGCCGCCATCTTATGAGTGATCCCCAGCTCTTTCGCCAGACTGAAGGCGCCCATACCGTAAATGATCCCAAAGTTAATCACCTTTGCCTGGCGCCGCAACTCCACGGAGATATCTTCCGGTGCTACCTGGAACACTTCCGCTGCCGTGCGCCGATGAATGTCCTCATCATCTTCAAACGCCTTGATTAAAATCTCGTCGTTGGAACAATGCGCCAGCAATCGCAGTTCAATCTGGGAATAATCGGCCGAAAGAAAGACCCACCCTTTTTCAGGGACAAAGGCGCTGCGGATTTGCCGCCCTTCCTCGGTCCGGATGGGGATATTCTGCAGGTTGGGGTCCGAGCTGGAAAGCCTCCCGGTGGCCGTCACCGTTTGATTATAAGACGTGTGGATTCGGTTTGTTTCCGGATGGATGAGATCTAGCAGGGCATCGGCATAGGTGGATTTTAATTTGCTCAATGTCCGATGCCGAAGTACCAGACCCGGTACCGGATGATATTCCGAAAGCGTCGTCAACACTTCCACATCCGTCGAATATCCGGTCTTTTTGCGGGTTTTTTTCTGAACCGGCAGGTTGAGCTTTTCAAAAAGAACCTGGCCCAACTGCTGAGAGGATTTAATGTTAAACGATTCACCAACCAGGTCGTAGATCTTCATTTCAAGTGATTCGAGCTCCCGATGGAATGTATCGGAAAGTTCCCGCAGACGTTGCCGGTCCACGCACACGCCCCTCATCTCCATGCGTCGGAGGACATCGATCAACGGCATTTCGACCGTTTCAAACAATTCAGGCAAACCGAGTTTTTCCAATCGGGGCTGCAGTACATCCCTTGCCATGAGGGTGATGTCGGCATCTTCACAGGCATAGGGGGTGGCTTTTTCGATCTCGACGGCTTCGAATCCGGCCCCGGTTTTATTTTTTCCAACCACCTCTTTGTAGGTGGTGGTTTTATGATTTAAAAAATCCAGGGCAATCTGGTCCAGATTGTGGGCTCGTTTCGATGGGTTGATCAGGTAAGAGGCGATCATGGTATCGAATACGACGCCCTTCAGGCGAATTCCCAGCCGTCGCAGGACGGTCCAGTCGTACTTGATGTTCTGTCCGATTTTACCTGTTCCGGGATCCTCCAAGATCGGTTTGAGCCGCTCAATCAACAGAGAACGGGGCAATTGCGCGGGGACATTCGGATAATCATGCCCACAGGGAATATAAAACGCCTCGTGGGGCTTAAGAGCCACCGACACGCCCACCAGCTCGGCTTTCATCGGGTTTTTGGAAGTGGTTTCCGTATCCAGGGCGAATACCGACGCTTTTTTTATTTGATTAATCAAATGGTCAAGGGCGGCCTGATCAAAAATAGCGGTATAATCTTTTTTCACGGGCGGTTTTAATTCGGTGAACTGCTGTTGAAGTTGTCTGAATTCCAATTCCTGAAACAGATTGCCCAACACATTTCGATCCGGTGAGGGGATACGATACGCTTCCTCCTGAAACGGGACCGTTACATCGGTATCGATGGTCACCAGTTTTTTACTCAAAAAGGCCTGGTCTTTGAATTCCAGCAGTTTTTCATATAGTTTTTTCTTCGATTTGAGACTATCAATCTCTTCGTAAAGTTGCTCCATACTGACATGGGTTTGAATCAGTGTTTTCGCTGTCTTGGGTCCGATCCCAGGGACACCGGGAATATTGTCGGCGGTATCGCCCGACAATCCCATCATATCAATTATTTGGGCCGGCTCCACACCGTAATCCGCCCGGATGGTATCGATATCCACCGTTTTTTCTTTCATGGGATCCCATAAAACCACTTTTTCGGTGACGAGCTGCATAAAATCCTTATCACCCGACACCATGACCACCGCAAAGCCGTGCGCCTCCGCTCGTCGAGCAACCGTGCCGATGAGATCATCGGCTTCAAATCCGGACATTTCAAGGATCGGCAAATTAAAACCGGCCGCTACCCTTTTAATATACGGAATTTGAACGGCCATATCTTCCGGCATGGGGGGACGATTGGCCTTGTAGGCATCGTATATTTGGTGCCGAAAGGTCGGACCCTTGGCATCAAAAAACATGACTGCGTAGCGGGGCGACCGTTCAGCCATGAATTTGATCAGCATGCGGGCAAATCCAAAAACGGCATTGGTGGGCAACCCCTTGGAATTGGAAAGGTTGCGGATGGCATGATAGGCCCGGTAAATATACGCTGTGCCGTCGATCAGATAAATCGTTCGATCATTTTCTCCCGACGCGGCATCCGATATGGGCGATGGTGATGCTGTTTCCTGATTCATGATCGTCTCATTTCATTGACAATTAACATCGGTATGAATATTTTTTGTAATTTCTTAATAATCGGCGATACGAAAATCCATGTAGGAGCGAGCTTGCTCGCGAATAGAGTTCGATCGCGAGCAAGCTCGCTCCTACAATATTAACCTGGCAATTAAATAGGCCAATTTCGTCATGCCGGACTTGATCCGGCATCCAGTGTTTTCCTGGATTCCGGCCGCAGTTTATCCCGTACTTGATACGGGGCCGGAACGACGGCTTTAGGGTATTTAGTCGCCGGTGCAATAAAACAACCATCGGTCATTGAGAACATACAAATTTCAGAGATAAGATACTAATATGCCAGCAGACAAACAGAGAAAATCGAGCCGACGGCGGCGGCGAAAAAAAATATACTTTTGCCATTGCTGCCAAAAAGTCTATCCTTTTTGCTGGCAATGCCGGTGTGGGTTTGCCATCTGTCAGGCATGCATGAATGAAAACGCCTGGGGGATGTCCTGCAATGGAATCACCTGGCAGTGTCCGGATTGCGGGGGGCATAATGGACTGGGCAATCAATAGCCGGCCAAGACTGATAGAAAAGTCTGATGGGCCGCCTCATGGAAGATCCTTAGGGGTCCGTATTTTCATACGCCAGCCCGCATACCCGACAATTCCCATCCGGTCCGATGGTACCGATACACCCCTCATCCCGGCAGGGAATTCGATCTTCCCAGTCTGAATCCGTATCTTCCTCGGCGTCCTCCGTAAAGAGGGTCTCGTCATCCTTTACATCCGAATCGGCACCTTCCCCCTCAGCCACAGGGGCCGCAACCGCCGGCTCCGACGATACCGAAATATGATCCTCCATGGACGAGTCTAGGACCACCGGTTCGTCTCCTAAAAGCAGCCCACACACCCGGCAGCGCCCATCCGGCCCGACGGTGCCGGTACAGCTTTCGTCCCGGCATAGCACCCGATCATCCCAATCATTATCACG
>JAOZUU010000115.1 GCA_029938515.1 Desulfobacterales bacterium
TGGCCGATTTGGGCGGTGGCCATTATGCCGCCTGCCACTTGCTGAAGTAAACTGGTTTATATTTTTCGAGTGGGAAATAAAGGGAAGCCTTTTCAATTGAAACGATTGCAACTCAACTAAATCAGGAAGAGATTGAGTTTGTCAGATAAAATAACAAATAAAAAAGGAATAGTAACATGCTGGAAATTTACGCGAAAATATCAGAGGAATTAATTGCCGGGAATTTGTCGGAAGTTCCGAATTTGTGCCGTCAGGCCTTGGAGGACGGCGCTTTGGCCCAGGAGATCATGGATGAAAGCCTCTTTCCGGCCATGGATATCGTCGGACAAAAGATGAAAACCGGAGAAATGTTTATCCCCGAAGTATTGCGGTCCGCCAAGTCAATGCAGGCCGGTTTGGAAGTACTAAAAGAAAAGCTGACCAGCGAAGATGCTGACTTGGGAAGGGGCACCGTGGTCATCGGGACCGTGCAGGGTGATCTGCACGATATCGGAAAAAACTTGGTCGTCATGCTGCTGGAGGGTGCCGGCTTCAAAGTGGTTGACCTTGGTGTAGATGTCAAACCAGAGCAGTTTGTTGGTGCTGTAACCGATCATGGGGCCGCCCTTGTGGGGCTGTCTGCGCTGCTGACAACCACCATGCCTAAAATGAGTGAGACCGTTCAGGCCTTGACTGAAGCAGGATTAAGGGAAAAAGTAAAAATTTTTGCCGGCGGGGCACCCGTTACCCAGAAATTTATCGATGAAATTGGTGCAGATGGTTACGGCGCTGACGCGGCCTCGGCTGTCGAAAAAGCAAAGGAACTTGCCCAAGCGGGCTAACCCGGTATGGTAGAATTAACTTCTTGACGCCGTTGGAGTAAAAACGGTCGTTTTCCAATATTCCTTTACAGAAAGAATCGGGATTATGAAGCATCCGTGGTCTTCCAGAGCCGATGATGCCTTGATTTCACAGGGCCGACCGTTTATCAAGATGCACGGTCTGCGCAACGATTTCGTCGTTGTGGATGGACGCGAGAAACCCTATACGCCTTCTGTGGAGGAGATCGTCCGCATCTGTGACCGGCGCGAGGGCGTAGGCGGTGATCAATTGCTGGTGGTCGAACGGCCCCGATCTAACGGACCTCACGTCTTTTTACGGATCATCAATACGGATGGCCGCGATGTCGAAGCCTGCGGCAATGCCAGCCGCTGTGTGGGCTGGCTCCTGTTGCAGGAGAGTGGGCACAAAGAAATAACTATTGAAACCCTCGGTGGCGTGCTCTCCTGTCGTCGTGCCGGGGAAAAGCAGGTAGCCGTGGAGATGGGCAGGCTACGGACCGGCTGGCGGGAGATCCCACTGTCGCGGGAGATGGATACGCTTCATCTGGGGATCGGGGCCGGGCCACTTCAAGACCCGGTGGGCATGAATATCGGCAACCCCCACGCGGTTTTTTTTGTAGCCGATCTGGCTGCCGTTGATTTGACCCGGTATGGTCCACAATTGCAAAAAGATCCTCTTTTTCCGCAAGAGGCCAATATCGGTGCGGCCCAGCTTATCGATCCGAAGACGCTCAAACTTTCCGTCTGGGAACGGCCGGGAGCTTTGACCACCGCCTGCGGCACTGGTGCCTGCGTGGCTGTGGCTGCGGCGCACAGGAGAGAGTTAACCACAGAAAAATGTATGACTGTCATCATGCCGGCTGGATCTGTGGAGATCGAGTTGAAAAAGAACGGCATGGTGGTGATGACCGGCCCGGTAGAAGCCTGTTATGCAGGGTATCTTCCGGTGGCCAGAAGATTCGGTGTTTCAATAAAAAGAAATAGTGAGGACATGGGTATGGAAAACATATCGATTGATCTGGACAGGCCCCAGATCCGCCTGCTGACCATGGACAAAATCGAACGGATCCATCAGGCTAGTCTGGAGGTACTCAGCCGAACCGGCGTCAAGGTTCTTCTGCCTGAAGCGGTGGAACTGATGGCAGACGCAGGCTGCGATGTTGTCGGCGCAGATCTTGTCAAGATTCCAAGCCGTCTGGTTGAAGAGTGCCTGAACTCGGCCCCAAGCAGCATTACCATCTATGACCGAACCGGCCATGCGGCCATGCAGCTTGAAGGACAGAATATTCATTTCGGCACCGGTCCGACCATCCAGTATGTGATCGACGTGGAGACAGGCCAGCGCCGCGACACCACCATGGAAGATATTGCAAAGGCGGCCCGGATTGTCGATTACCTGCCCAATCTTGATTACGCAATGACCATGGGCATGAGCGGAGGAGTCGATCCTCGCTCTCACGATCTGAACCCGGTGGTAACCGACCGGTTCGATTTTGCCGCCATGCTCCTTAACACCACTAAACCGCTGATGTTCTCCAACTGGAGCGTTGAAGGCCTATCCGATTGTTACGAAATGGCCGTGGCCGTGCGCGGAGGAAGCGAAAGCGACTTCCGCAAGAGTCCGTTCATTATGGTTTACTGTGAACCGACCACCCCCTTGCTCCACGACAGGGATCCGTTGGCACTGGCTCTGTTTTGTGCTGAAAAATCCATCCCGCTCCTGAACGTCTCGGGTCCGGTGGCCGGCGGCACCGCGCCGGTAACCTTGGCCGCTTGCCTTGTGCTGTCAAATGCCGAAATGCTCAGCGGCCTGGTGATAGCCCAACTGAAAAATAAGGGAGCGCCGGTCATTTATGGTGGCGGAGCTTCTCCTCTGGACATGCGGACCAGCGTCAACCTATACGGAGGTCCGCAATTTTGCCTGGACCACATCGCCCTCAAGGAATTGGCCAATTTCTACAATTTACCCGACTTTAATACGGGCGGCTGCACCGACGCAAAAACACTCGATCAGCATGCGGCCATCGACTACACCATGTCCCTTGTACAGTCCACCCTGGTGGGCAGCAACCTGATCCATGACGTCGGTTACATGGAGTCGGGCTACACCGCCTGCTGGGAAGGCATCGTCATGGCCGATGAGATCATCGACTATCTCAAGAATTTTCTTAAAGGCATACCAGTCGATGAAGAAAATATGGCCCTGGACCTTATCCATAAGCAGGGACCCGGCGGCAGCTTTATGGCCGAAAAACACACTTTCGATCACTTCCGATTCGTCTGGTACCCCAAACTGATGGACAGGGATAGCCATGCCAATTGGACCAAGACCGGCTCAAAAGACCTGAAAACGAAATTAACTGAAAAGGTGCGAGATATTTTAGCCAATCACAGACCGGAACCGCTGGATAAGCAAATCGTTCGCACTGTGGAGGGGATTCTCGAACGAGCCAAGGAGAGGCATCCGGTGAAAGGACGAGCAGCCGAGCCGGTTCGATAGACAGTTGGCTATTTTCTGCTTTTTTTACGAGACTAAACCTGGTCGCTTGTGAATCAATTATATTTGGTTCGGGCAATTGCTTTAAAGATGCGAGGTAATGAGATGAATTCAACAGAAAGAATGAATGCGGCCATCAACCTCAAACCGGTAGACCGTGTTCCCAATGCCCCTTTTTATGAAGCCCCGATCTGCACCTATTTCGGCTCCACTTTCAGAGCAGCCCTGCTTGAGGATCAGGCCATGGCAGATGCCCACCTGGCTGCCTTGGACGAGTTCAAGTTCGACTGGGTCATGGTGGGTATGGGGCTCATCGGCGGAATCATCCCCGAGGCTTTGGACTGCAAGGTCAGCTATCCCGAAGATGTTTTCCCGGTGATCGAGAAAACCACAGTCAAATCAATGGAGGACGTAGATCGTATCGCCAAAGCCGATGTGCACACCAACCGTATGGAACGGTTTTTAAAGGGCGTATCCATCCTGAAGAAAGAACTTAAGGAAGAGGTCCCCATCGCCTGCGAATACATATCCCCATTTACGATCGCCACCCGGCTAAGGGGTACCAACGAAATCATGGCCGACATGTACGATAACCCGGAACTGATTCGGACCCTGCAGGATGTTCTGGTACCGCTGGATATCGAGATCGGACGGGTTTTGATCGACGCTGGGGTGGATTATATCTTTTACGGAGCTGATATGGAGTGCCCGTTGCTGATATCACCCGACCATTACCGGGAGTTTATCCATGAACCCACGAGCAAGGTGGTCAACGCATTGTCACGCCTTGGTGCCAGGGTCCTCCCGCACATGTGTGGCCCCATCATCAAAACCGGTATCGTGGACATGCTGCTTGAGATGGACATCCACGGCATCATGCCGGGCAATCTCACTCAGGAGGAGGTGCTGGATCTGCGGGAGCTTAAGAACAAGGTCGGCGATCGAATCTGCATCTTTGACAATGTCAACCCCAATGGACCTTTGCTGATTGGAAAACCGGAAGAGGTCGCCGCCGAAACCCGCGCCCATCTTGAACGGGCCAGGAGCATGTTGGGGTATATTTTCTCCACATCCGGAACGACCTCCCCAAACACCCCCAGGAAGAACTTCGAGGCCATGAATCGTGAGGTTCTTGGATTTTGCTAATCAATAGGGATAGCGGATGATTCGAGCGAACAGCCATTTTGAAAAACTGAAGTCTTCGTACTTATTCCGCAAGATCGCCGATAGGGTGAAGGCCTTTCAAGAACAGCGCCCTGAGGTCCGCCTCATTCGCTTGGGAATAGGAGACGTGACGCAACCGCTGCCTGAAGCCTGCCTCGATGCCTTCCATAAAGCCGTCGAAGAGATGGGACATGTATCGACGTTTCGGGGCTACGGCCCTGCTGAAGGCTACGAATTTTTGCGGCAAGCGATCGCGGAAAATGATTACCGGGCCTACGGTGCAGACATTGGCCCCGACGAAATCTTTGTATCCGACGGTTCCAAAGGTGACTGCGGAAATTTTCAGGAACTGTTTGCCCGTGATATTGTTGTGGGGATTCCGGACCCGGTGTATCCTGTCTATCTCGATTCCAACGTCATGGCCGGCAGGACCGGGTCATTTGTGGACAGCGCGTATCAAGGGGTTGTCTACCTGCCGTGTTCGCCGGAAACCGGTTTTGTGCCCCGCCCGCCGGAGCTTCCCGTGGACTTGGTTTACCTGTGTTCGCCTAACAATCCGACCGGTACCATTTTGGGGCGAAACGATCTAACAGCCTGGGTCGACTGGGCAAAAGAAAACAAGGCCTTGATTCTTTTTGACGCAGCCTACGCAGCATTTGTGAGGAAAAAAGGGTTGCCGCGATCAATTTTCGAAATCGACGGTGCCCGTGAGGTGGCGGTCGAGTTCCGGAGCTTTTCCAAGACGGCCGGTTTTACCGGCACCCGCTGCGCTTTCACCGTTGTGCCGAAAGACTGCCGCGTTTTCGACGATGCCGGAAACCTACAACCCCTATATCCGTTATGGTATCGACGCCAGACAACCAAGTTCAACGGGGTTTCCTACCCGGTGCAGCGTGCTGCTGAGGCCACATATTCCCCCGAGGGACAACGACAAATCGATACCATCATAGAAGGTTACCTGAAAAACGCAGATGAGATCTGCAAGACGATGAAGGCCCTGGGCTACGAGGTCGCCGGCGGGAAACATTCACCTTATGTTTGGGTGGATGCTGGTATGGACGACTGGGCATTTTTTGATCTTTTGCTGGAAAAAGCTGGAGTTGTCTTCACGCCTGGAAGCGGCTTTGGATCAAAAGGAGCCGGTTATGTGCGAATCAGTGCGTTCGGGTCTAGTAATGGCGTTGTGGAAGCCATGACGCGCATCCAGCAACACATTTTATTATCAAAATCCATTTTACCAGGAGAACAACCCCAATGAACCGTGCCATTCTCAACCTTGGTCAGCAAGTGATGGACAACATTCACACGTATTCCCTGGAGCTGCTTCAGGAGACCGGTATAAGCTTCCCCAGCGAAGATGCTCTGGACATGTTTAAAAAGCACGGATTCCGTGTGGACAACCAGATTGTATTTTTTACCGAAGATCAGATCGACAACGCGTTAGCTACAGTCCCTCCGGTTTTCTCCATAAAGGCCAGAAATCCGAAGCGCGACATCGTGGTCGGGGGGGATCACCACATGATGGCCCCGGGGTACGGCCCGCCGTTCATCATCGAATCCACCGGCGAGAAACGCAATGCGCTTTTGGAGGACGTACACAACTTTTGCAAGCTGGTCCAAACATCCAAATGGCTGGATTTCAACAGCTCCATTATCGTTCAACCCAACGATGTCCCCACTGCAACGGCTCATCTGGACATCCTGCTGGCCACCCTGACATTCACCGATAAGCCAATCATGGGAAGCACTTCCTCGAAAGCGGCGGCAGAAGACTCCTTGCGTCTGTCCGAAATCGTGTGGGGCCGCACCGACGAGCCGGTCATGATTTCCCTGGTGGATTCGCTGTCGCCGCTTCAGTATGCTGCTGAATCAGTGGAATCTTTGATGATTTTCGCTGCAGCTGGTCAGCCGGTAATCGTTCACTCCGCTTGCACATTAGGCTCCACGGGCCCCATCACCATCGCTGGTTCGCTTGTTGTGTCAAACGCAACAACGCTGGCTGGTATCTGCTTGGCGCAGCTTGTACGTCCGGAATCGCCGGTGGTTTACGGACTTGGCGGAACGCCCATGGAAATGCGTGCCGGAGGATACATCAATGCTACGCCCGAGGACGCCAAGCATACGGCCATCGCAAGCGCCATGGGGCGATACTACAACATGCCCAGTCGGAGCCAGGGTGCATTGACGGAATCCTTTTGCCTCGATTATCAGGCCGGGATGGAATCGGCCATGATGATGACCGCTGCCGCCGTCAGTGGTGCCAATGTCACGCTTCACGCCTGCGGTACATATGGCTCAATGCTGGCCATGAGCTACGAGAAGTTTCTGGCCGACGAAGACCTCATCGGGGCGGTTAAGAAGCTGGTATCACCTATCGAGTTCACCGAGGATGCTTTTGCCATGGATGTGATTAAACGGCTGGGAACCTCCGGGAGTTACTTGATGGAAGAGCAGACGGCACTTCGGTGCCGGAGTGAATTTTTCACACCGGAACTGAGTATTCGTACCACCCATTCCAAATGGAAGGACATGGGTCCGCGGGATATGACCGCGCGGGCCGGTAACCTGTTGGAAACACGATTGCAAGGCTATATGAAGCCGGACATCGATCCGGCGCTGGAAAAAGATCTCGCCGCTTTCGTGGATCGTCGCAAGGAATAGGAATGAAAGATACCTCTGCAGATAGTGCCTTGCGGACAGTAAATAACGAACAAGTGGATTCAATCTAAAATTGGTAACTATATAAAGAAGTATGGATTCACCAATTTCACCAGTACCTGTGGATCATTTGGAGATTTACGTACTGGTAGATAACTACGTAGATGGCGGTCTTCCCGAGTCTGCTGGTGTGAGGCGCTACCAACTGGGCCATGAAGGCAAACTCCCCATTAACTCTTTTCTGGCTGAACATGCGATTTGTCTAATTGTTAGGGCCATTGTTGGAGACAAAAGCCATTGTTTGATTCTGGATGCAGGCTGCAGCGCTGAGGCACTGCCTCACAACCTTGATTTTGGCGAAGTAAATTTGGACGACGTAACTGATGTGGTGATCAGCCACGGACACGAAGACCATATAGGGGCCTTGCCTCAACTACTCGCAAGAATGACAAGCTTCACAAAGGTTTACGCCCATCCAGTCGCTTTTCATTCACCCCGTTTTTACCTTGCGGATTCAGGTGACTTGCTTCTGGAACCGGCATTCAAAAGGGACTGGATTACCGAAGCTGGTGCGGAATTGATAGAGACCCCTGCCCCAACTTATATAGGAGATGGAATATTCTTAATTACCGGTGAAATTCCAAGAGTAATGGATTTTGAAAAAGCATTGCCTGGATCTTTGATGGAAATAGACGGACAATTGGTGCGGGACAATATTATTGACGATCAAGCTATCATCGT
>JAOZUU010000116.1 GCA_029938515.1 Desulfobacterales bacterium
AATATATCGAATTTAATTGATTTGTGGCGAAGCGAGAAAAGGCCGGTGATACATAACAGCCTATAAAGAAAATCGGTCAACTTGGAAAATCAAAGATCAGGTCTTGGGATAAACTCCCCACCCGCTGAATTAATCATTTTTAAACCTCCATAAAATCAGACTTTCTTTCGAACGCCTTGAACAAGAGAAAATACAACCAGAATAAAGATAAAAACAACCGTGTAAGTTAAAAGGATTGGGAAGTTTTCCTCCATGACAGGAATTTCATGGCCGATAAACGTGTAGATAATCGTAGCGGGGAGCATGCCTAAGGCTGTACCTAAGATAAAAGTCCAGGGGCGGATGCCGCTCAATCCTGCTATGTAGCTAATAATATCAAAGGCAATAAAAGGTAGTAATCTGGATAGAAGAATTACATAGAAACCCCTTTTTTCTCCTGCGTGCCTTATAAATTCAACGGTTTTCTGATTGCGGACAATTTTTCTTAAAGCCACGTTTCCAAAAAGACGTGCAATGTAGAAGGCTGTCAACGCCCCCATCAGGGCGCCAATCCAGGATATAAGTGCTCCCCAGAAACTACCAAAAATCATACCGTTAGCTGCCGTTATTAAAAATGCCGGAATTGGAGATACAATCGCTTGGGTAATCATTAACAGTACACTCATAAGGGGGGCGGCAACCCCCCAAGAACGAATCAACTTGATTACCTGATCCAAATTTCCAGCAATTAAAATTACACAGGTTTTTTCAAAATGATGGTGAATAGTAAAAAAAGTGACGAGAAACAACAAAAGGATTATCGCGAAAAGAATATGATGAGAAATTCTACTGTTGCCTGTTTTGGCATGTACTAAACCAATAATTAGAATTCCCAGAAATAAAAGGACTAAACTGTAAATACCCATCATCCTTTACCCGACGTCATTCCAAGATCAAAATGTCGCAATGGCTTGGGTTTACCTCGTTATTGATTATCCAATAATTATTTATTTTCGATTGAATGTTAACGTCATCGGTTCGGTGGCTTTTGAATGATCAGAGCCTGAGTCGTCAAACACGGCTAATGCAAAACTGTAATTTTTCATGGGATTAAACACAACATCGTCTTCATGACCGGTATTCAGCCTACGATGGAGCATAACCAGCCATTCACCATCTGCATGGCGGCTCATGGCCTTCACGTCAAAGCGAGATCCGGAGGGTTTGATCGGCAAGCGAAAAGGGATGATATCCTCGGCGTTGAAAATAGAATAATCGGTGATTTTAGTTGCCTCTTCCATAAGAAGAAATCCCGGAACAGATGGCTTTGTAGCCGGATCTTGCATATAAAGCGGCCGCGTTCCATCTTCCGTCTGGTTTTTTATATCACCGCCGGCGCCAACGTCTTTCCGTCGCCCGGTCTCTCGATAGGATCCTGTTGGGCTACCGGCCACAGTCAGCCAGGCGTCGTCGGCATAATTATAAGGCGCGGACCGGGCTGCCTTCCAATGCCACAAATCGCCTTTCTCGATTTCCGTTTTCGTCGCCAACTTCCATTTATCTCTGGACACGTCAGCCGGACTATGGCAGGTGACGGTACAGCCGCGGGTGGCAAACTTGTCTATCCTGGTTATCTCGAAAAGCAACGCAATCCGGTCCTCGTTTCCTTGAAGATGGTACCACGTTTGACCGTCAAACTTCCAAGATTTCTTAACAATGCTCCGGGTGGGATCTTTCCATTTGAAAAGAAAAAACAAGCTGTCGTCCGTGTAAAGGGCCCAGGTTGTCACGGTCCCATTGCTTCCGATGGATTTTTCGCGACCCTCTACGAGAAGTTGCACGGCCTGGGTCTTACGCCACACCGGATCATCCAGTCCACCTGGAGGGTCTTTGGCATAATTTGCAGTCACCACCAGCGTATGCGCCTTGACCAGATGACCCGGTATCAGCAGTACACCGCTGACCGATACGGCCAGTACCAGACTAATTCCAATCAATATTTTTCTAAACATGATGTTCAAGATATCCCATTATAGACAGCGCCAACACAGCAATGGCAATTATGGCGGCAACCAGCATGACCATTTTGCGACGGGCAGGATGGCGCTCGGGTGAAGAATCGATAAACGGCAGGGCAATCAAAAAACCCACCAATCCACCCGGAATAATGACACTTCCGACCACTGACAAGGGTCCTTTAAATATGCTTACCAGCTGGTTTAGGAACAGGACCCACCATTCCGGCTTGGGAACATAAGTTGAATCGGTTGGGTCTGCAGGATCACCTAAAGGTGCCGGCCAATACCAGGAAATTAGGCCCAGCACCAACGTAACGCACAGAAAAAGAATCAACCAGCGATTGACCATAACCGGGAAAAAGCGCACAGTTTTTGTCGATAAATTATCTCCAGATAAAGAATCGGACAATCCCCGCTGTATGAGGAAATGAAAATGAATGACAAGTAAAAAAGTAAGCAGGACGGGCAGGAAAAGGATGTGGAGCACATAAAACCGGGTCAAAGCTACAATACCGGTCAAGGGCCCCCCCTGTAATAATCTGACCATAAAATCGCCGACGAATGGTACGGATCTCATAATACTGATGCGCACCTGAGTCGACCAATACCCTTTTTGGTCCCAGGGAAGCAGGTCTCCGGTAATGATGAACGCAGGAATAAGCAGCAGGATTATCACTCCAGAGACCCAGGTTAGCTGCCTCGGTGGTTTGTGTGCGCCCACCCAAAACCCGCGCACCAGATGCAGTCCCATGACAATCAAGAAAAGGTTCCAGCCATAATGGTGGATACCCTTTATGATGTCACCAAATGGAACCGTGAATAAAGCATAATCCACGCTGTCATAAGCGGAACCAGGTGACGGTGAATAGTAAAATGACATAAAAGCCCCGGATAAAAACAGCAAAACAAGAAGTGCCAAAAGTAAAGCACCAAAAAAGCGATGCCAAGTCAAAGCATCAGCCGGAACATCCAGCTCCTTCAGTCGTTTGATAATCCTGTCCAGGGCCAGGCGCTCAAATACAGTCTCAAGGCTTATCCCGGCTGTTTTATTCAAAATGTGCTCCCCCAGACAATTGTTTAACGCCCAAATTGTAAGCTCAACACCTCAGAGTCATAGGAATCTTCATCTCCGGAATCGTCAAACAAAGCCATTGCAAAATTGTATTTTTTCCGAGGGTTAAGCGCCATATCATCTTCATGCCCTGTGTCGAGTTGCCGATAGAGCATAACCGTCCAGCTACCATTAGCGTAACGACTCACAGCCTTAATATCGGCACGAGAACCCTCCGGCATTTTGGGCATGCGGTAAGTGATGGTATCTCCGGGTTTAAATACGGAATAATCTTTAATTTCCACGGAATCAGATGCAAGCAAAATACCGTTTTTAGCAAGCTTTTTGCCCGGAGCGAGCATGTACTTGGGTTTCGACTTGTCGTCCGTCATGTTCTTGATATCGCCGCCTTTACCGGCGTCACCTTTTCGACCGCCTTTTTTTTCACTGATCACAGTAAGCCAGGTATCATCAGCAAATCCTGCGGGATCGGATCGGGCTGCCTTCCAGTGCCACAAATCGCCTTTTTCGGCCGCTGATGATGTGCCGAACTTGCCTTCCTTGGCGTTCGGTGCTCCTTCCGGAACGTGACAAACAATCGCGCAGCCTTTAGTGGCAAAGTTATTGATGCGGTTAATTTCGAAAAGGAGTGAAATTCGATCTTCGTTTCCTTTTTGATGATTCCATTTTTGTCCGTCATACTCCCAGGCTCCTTTGGTCACACTCTTGGTAGTGTCTTCCCAGGAAAACAAAAAATAGATTTCCTGGTCTGTATAGACAGCCTTGGTAGTGACGGCGGCCTTTTTACCAGCGAATTTCTCTTTACCCTCAAAATGAACATTGGCAGACTTTGCCTTCTGCCATGCCGGATCATCCAAGCCAGTTGGCGCTTTTTTGATTTTTGCTGCCGTAACAGCCTGCTTGGCAGCTCCGGTCACTTCATTAGAATTAAGAATAAACAATACACCAAAGGCTATAACCAGAAGAAAAATAAAACCGATTCTTTTTTGTGTATTCATTGTAAATTACCTCCCTTTCTGTTTTGGGTTTAGAGTTAAAAGGTCAAATAGACCAACAGATTATCCTGTTCAATTTTATGTTTTAACATCGCCAAGGGCTTTGTCGGAGGTCCGGCTACGGGTTTTCCGTTAGAATCAAAACGACCAGAATGGCAGGGACATATAAACTGGTTGGATTCTTCCTGCCAGATCACATTACAAGCCAGATGGGTGCAGGTTGATGAAAAGACTTTAATATTTTGATCTTTGTTTATTTTAGCCCAAACAAACCCCCTCTGGGGCAATACCATCCAGCCATCTTTAACCATAAATTCATAAGTCAGCATCTCGATGCTACCGGGCGTTAATTTTTCGACGGCCCCAAAATCTACCCATTTTCCGGTGGCCTTTTTTAGCGCAGGAGCAATAAAATACGAGACTAAAGGAAACCCGGTTAAAATAGCGGCACCGCTGCATAAGAAGGTTGTCTTAATAAACGTTCGGCGCTTGGAATGAAGCGATTCTTTTTGGTTGCGTTTACGCATAACAATATGGAATTGGTTTCTTACCGATTTATACTACAATGTGGTATGTGAAAAAATTGTGAAATTGGTGTCAAAAAAAAGTGAAAATGAGCTATTTAAGGAATATAAATAAGGCAGGTGCTATACGTTGAAAGTTCGAAAAATCAGTTGAACTGTTGTGCCACGACCCGTCTCGCTTTCAATTTCCAATTTCCAACCTAAACGATCACATAGTCGTTTTACAATAGTAAGTCCCAATCCAGAACCTTTATTCCAGTTTCCACGGATATGAGCTTGAGTGACAAGCTTCAAATCATCAGGTTCCATGCCTCTACCGGTATCTGAAACTATTACGCGATCATCCCTGATAGTAACACTGACTTTACCGGATGGGGTATGTTGAATGGCATTGCGAATCAAATTGGTGAGCGCGATTTGAAACAAGGGAACCGGTATGGTTAATTGTGGTTCGTCTTCGGGGACAAACTCAATATCGATTGGCTTGTTTCCAATCAGGTAGCGATTCTGTTCAATGGTTTCCTGGACAACTGGCACGACCGCAAAATTTTGATTCTGATCGACGGCCGCATTTTCCCGTGACAGCCAAAGCAACGTCTCAATGATGTTTTCCATATTGATTACTGACCGTTCAATACGTTTCAAAGGGCGCCATACTGAATCTTCCTCATTTGCACTTGAAATTTTTCTCTTCAGCAATACCACGGCCCCCTTGATAATAGTGACTGGGGTTCTCAATTCATGGCTTGCGTAACGGCTAAATTGATGTTCACGCTCAACAAATGTCTCAACACGTCTCATAGCCTGTTCCAGCGCTTTAGCAAGCACACCGACTTCATCATCAAAAAAAGCCTTCGAAAAGTCTGTCGGCAGGTTCTCAGGGCCGGATTTATTCACCAACTCTGATAGATGAGCAACAGGTGCAATGACCCGGCGGGAAGTCAACCATCCAATCCATAAGCCAAGTACAATGATTAAAACAACCCCGGCAATCAAAACAAAACCGATGCTTAACTTGCGTTTTTCGGTAAATTCCAGAGCGCTAACTTCATAAAGCAGATACAAAAGCTTTTCCTGATCCTGAAGTCTTTGTATCGCAATATGATATTCTTCTTCGTCACTGTAGGTCTCATGCAGTCCTTCAGCAAGTCCCTCAATCATGTCCAGCACATAAAGCGGCATAGATTCTGTACCCACATATGCAGTAATATAAGGCGATGTTGGTCGAGGATAATCATTATACCGCTGATAATGAGCAATAAAATGCTCAATGTCCTCATTGAGACGACTGTCGATGAGATGATCGTCGATCTTGTCCAAAGAAACGTAAACGATGGTAGCATATACGATTCCCAGAACGGCGCCGAATAGGCAAAACGCAAAAATAATGCGTGAGCGAAGGCTATATCGAAAGGTCACTGGGATCTACCAATTTGTAACCAATACCATGTACGGTATGGATCAGATGGCGTTTAAAAGGTTTGTCAATGGCTCGACGTAAGGTGTAAATATGGCTTCGCAAAGCATCGCTATCGGGAGGCATGTCACTCCACAATGCATGTTCGATTTCTTTGCGAGATACGACATTCGGTGAGGCTTGCATCAGAATGGTAAGAATTTTCAAACAAGTGCGGTTCAATTCAATGGTATGGCCAGCTCGTTGAACACGCATTTTCCCCAGATCGATTTCCAGATCCGCAACCCGGAAACGCTGCGGTATTGAATGATCTGAGCGTCTCACTAGAGCGTGAATCCGGGCAGCCAGCTCCTCCAATTCAAAAGGTTTTACGAGATAATCGTCTGCACCGGCGTCAAAACCTTCTATTTTGTCAGAAAGGGTGTCGCGAGCGGTTAGCATTAACACCGGTGTATGCTTACCCCCCTCTTCGCGCAGTTTTTTGCAGAATGTCAATCCGTCCATTCCCGGCAACATGATATCTAATATAATGGCGTCATAATTTTCGGTTAGTGCTAGATGAAATCCACCAATGCCATCCATGGCGAAATCCAATACGTGGCCTTGGGTTTCGAGAAAGTCAGCAATATTTTCAGCAAGGTCCGGATTGTCTTCAATAATTAGAACGCGTATTGACTGAGTATCTATTTTTGTACCCATTTTTTCAAAATGTGTAGTTTAATAATTGCCGAAAACTTTTTTGCAGATCCATGACGGACGGATCGCTTCTGGAGCGTCGCGGAATTTCCGCTCCCGGACGCGAACAGGTCAAACTTTCAAAAGAATAAAAATTTGGCCAATGCAATTGTCAGTTTTTACTAAATCTCACAATAAATTAATTTCAATTTTTCAATGTATTTGCAAGGAATTCTGTAAAGCGCTTCCAGGATTTCTTATCCGCAGCTTTTTGATAACGGTTACCACCAAAAACGGTAAAAGCATGTTGCGCCCCACTGTAGGTGATCATTTCATGGTCAACGCCGGCCGTTTCCAGTTCTTTAGCCAAATCAGCGAACTGGTCCATGGTAATCACTGCGTCCGCTGAACCGTGCATAATTAAAATTTTTCCCTGGGTTTTGGCGTAACTTTGTCCTTCTGGTGTCTTTAGGCCACCATGAAAGGTGGCAAAACCTTTCAGGTCTGCCCCTGATCGTGCCAATTCAAGCACTGCCGCACCACCAAAACAATAGCCCATAGCAACGGCATTCTTAATATTGGCACCTTTATTCTTGGCTGTATCCAGAGATCCTTTCATTAAAGCTCGCATTTTCTCTCTGTTTTTATAGAGCTCACCCGTATGCTGACGTTTATCTTTCATTTCAGTGGGTCGTACACCGGCACCGAACAAATCCAAAGCAAAAACCGTATAACCCAGATCAGCAAGCATATTGGCGCGCTGGATTTCATAATCTGTCAGCCCATCCCAGTCATGAATTAGCAGCACAAAAGGCGCTTGGTCAGATGGGCTGACGTAATATCCTTCATAAGATTGCCCATTCACTTGATATGTCATCGAAGTTCCTGTGAGGCCAAATGCAACAGTAGGAACTAATAAAAGCAAAAACGCATATATAAAATATCGCATAATAAAATATTCCTTTCTAATTCATCTTAAAATCATTCTGACTAGGTATCAAAGTGTTCATCTTTTCTCACTAAGTCAACTGGGAGCACGAATCTCAGAAAACATGATTTATTAATCTATCCAAGATTGCATATTAGGTATGTGCAAACCACACTTCGACTGAATTGTGGATGCGGCTATGCTCCCACAAGAGCTAAATCTTGTGAATATCTTCTGGTGATCTGAAATAAATT
>JAOZUU010000117.1 GCA_029938515.1 Desulfobacterales bacterium
GCGGCGGTTGTCGACGGGCCGGATTGTTCGGCCGGAACAACCGGCGCTGCCTTTACCGTCCGTTTGCCCGTTACAAGGAGGGAGTCATAATGACAAGACGAATCCTGGTTGTAGATGATGAAAGGGATATGCGGGTTCTTTTGCAACGAATCATCAGCCAAGAAACGGCCCATGAAGCAGTCGTCGAAGCAGATCCTTTTAAAGCCATCGAGAGGTTAAAAACCGATTCTTTTGATATGGTCATCACCGATTTGAAAATGCCTAAAATGGATGGCATTCAACTTCTTGAAGAGATGAAAAAAATAGATCCAACGGTTTCGGTGGTGGTCATGACCGCTTATGCCACAGTAGAAACGGCCGTTGAGGCCATCCGCAAGGGTGCCTATGACTACATCAGCAAGCCCTTCCGTCGACAACGCATTGTCATGATGATTGACAAAGTGATGGAGTGGCAACAAATGGTGGGGGAAAACCGGGCCCTGCGCAAGGCCCTGGCCGACAAAAACACCCTTCCCGCTATGATCGGTACCACACCGGTAATGAAAGATATTTATGAACGTATCCGGCAAGTTGCGCCCACCATGGCCACGATACTGATCACCGGCGACAGCGGTACCGGCAAAGAGCTGGTGGCCCGGGCCATTCATGAAAATAGCTTAAGGTCTGACAAGAAGTTTATTACGGTCAATTGCACCGCCATTCCCGAACATGTCATGGAGAGCGAGCTTTTTGGCCATGTCAAAGGCGCTTTCACGGATGCCTGGAAAGATAAAAAAGGGCTGGTGGAAGCGGCTCACAAAGGAACGCTTTTTTTAGACGAGATCGGTGATATGAAACCATCCATGCAAACAAAGCTGCTGCGGCTTTTGCAGGAAGGCGAGTACAAACCGGTGGGCAGCGAGGTCACCCGCAAGGCGGACTTAAGATTTGTCACGGCAACCCATCATGACCTTAAGGCGGATATTGAAAAGAAACGCTTCAGGGAGGACCTGTACTACCGGTTGAATGTCATCCGGATCGATCTGCCCCCCCTTAAGGAGAGAAGGGAGGATATCCCCCTGCTCAGTCATCACTTCTTGCAAAAGTATGCCCGGTTAAATGGGAAGGACATTTCGTATATCACACCGACGGCCCAGGAAGCCCTTGTCACGCAGCCCTTTCCCGGAAACGTCCGCGAGCTTGAAAATTATATCGAACGCGGGGTTATTTTCTGCCAGGGCGATGCCCTCACCCTTCAAGATCTATCTCTGGACTCCGATCAAGTCTCATTTTTTACCGATATGGAAAATGATATTTTCCAGTTAGCATTCAAGGAAGCCAAGGAAGCCATGATTCACCTGTTTCATCGTCAGTATATCTGCACACTACTTGCCGGCAGCAGCGGCAACATCAGCAAAGCAGCTGAAAAGGCCGGCATCCAGCGGCAATACCTCCACCGCCTGATGAAAGAGTCCGGGATCAATGCCAGGGCTTACCGGGAAGACGTCACTTGAATTCCTAACTTCTTAACCGCATCGTGGAGCCGGATCATCCCCACCGGATACCCCCGGCGAACGACGACAATCCGGTTGACCCCGCTGTTGATCATGGCCTCGATGGCTTCGGCCAGTTTGGCGTTGATGTCCACATATGGTTGACGTGGGGTGCCTCTATTCAAGGGAATGAGGATATCCTTTACGCCGCTCATCTCTTGAGACCCTTGAAAAATGTCAATTTTTGTTCAAGTTCAAGGAAGACGAAAAATTTAACCGGAGGAATATATGAAATATTTCGAGGATTAAATTTTGAGCTTGACGCCGGAATTGGGCAAAAAGGGGCGTTTTTCAAAGGTCTCATCTTCCTTCCATGATTAATGACGAGGTCCATAGGGCCTTACCATATTTTGAAACCAATCGATTTATAAAATAAGCAAAAAGAGTGCCACCAAATCGCCTCGGGTGGGTATCCCCGGCAATTCCCTTGCCGTGGCCCGTTTATCCCGAAATCTGATGTCGCCGAATAGTTCGCTCACTTGCCGTAGTCAACTGACAGGTGACAGTTCCCACCCGGGATTGTCCACTACAATGAAATCACTGAACCGTATCATCCAGGTCATTTTCCGGCTCAACATTTTAATTATAGGTATTTTAGTAGGTTATAACATCTACTGCCAAATCACTTTTTTGGCACACCATTTGTATAAGAAATCGGGTAGCACTGCATATGTAGATGTCGGTGGTGCGTGCCTATTGTCTTGTCGTGGCTGTCATCTGTTTCTGGAAGATCGCTCCGAGTATCATCGCCAGGTTAACCGGATGACGGAAAAGGGTCCAAGGATCTGAAAATTTTTACAGTTCACACCCAGCAGGGTACCTGAAAAGAGGCGCCTGGATTCAAGGAGGCTATTATGGAAGCCAATGTCATTGTTGTCGGTGGCGGACCGGCCGGTGTTATTACAGCCCTTACAGCCAAAAGTGTTTACCCGCAAAAATCCGTGTGCCTGATCAAGGAGATTGGAGACAGCGTCATCCCCTGTGCCATTCCTTACATGATGCACACCCTGTCAGACCCCCAGCAAAATGTGATGGGGAACAAACCCTTAGAGGATGCCGGGATCGACATCATGGTGGACAAAGTGGTTTCCATCGATACCGAAGCCCACAAGATCACGCTAGCATTGGGCCAGGACATCTCCTATGAGCGGCTCGTGCTGGCCATCGGAACGGAATCGGTGCTGCCGCCGATCCCTGGGATCGATAAAGCCAATGTCTTTACTATTCGCAAAAGTTTGTCGGCCATGAAGACACTGCGCCAACAGGTCCACCGGTCCAAAAAGGTGGCGATTATCGGCGGCGGATTCATTGGTGCCGAGTTCGCCGATGAATTGTCTCAAGATTCTGAAGTGGAGATCCATGTCATTGAAATGATGCCCAAGCTCTTATACACTGCGTTTGATGACTCGTTTTGCGACGAGGTGTCTAAAGTGTTGTCGACGGCCGGGGTTCAGATCCACACGGGTTGCCGTGTCGCTTCCATTAATGGAGATACGCATGTGTCGTCCGTCACCCTGGATAACGGCGTGGTTATTGACGCTGATCTGGTGCTGGTCAGTATCGGAGCCAAGCCCGCCAGCGAACTGGCTTCAAATGCGGGTTTGCGGGTGGTTGATAATGGCTCCATCTGGGTGGATGACTATATGCGCACCGTGGTTGAAGATGTTTTTGCCGTGGGCGACTGCGCACTTAAACGGGATTTCTTTACCCGGCGAGCGGTACCGGTATGGCTTGCCTCAACAGCCACGGCCGAGGCCAGGAACGCCGGCACCAACCTTTACGGTATTCGCGTAATGAACCAGATGCAGGGGACCATCGCCGCTTTTTCCACCAAAATTGGGGGCATTTCCCTCGCCAGCACCGGCATGACCAGTCGGACCTGTGAAAAAGAGGGATTCCGCTATGTAACGACCACGGCATCGGCACCAGACCGCCACCCCGGAATGCTACCCAATGCCAATTCACTCACCGTAAAGCTGATCTTCGCCGATCGATCGGGAATTTTGCTGGGTGGCCAAATTTCCGGGGGTGAATCGGTGGGAGAACTCATCAATACCATTGCACTGGGTATCCAGAAAAAGGTCACCGTACGTGAACTGGATATGATGCAAATTGCCACCCATCCATTGCTCACGTCCGCGCCGACGGTGCATCCCTTTGTCAATGCAGCTCACCAGGCCTTGGCCCAAATGCGGGTGACCGCTGGGAAAAGAAGTGATCGGAGCTGAAGATGGATATCCGCGTTTTACTGGTAGATGACGAAGAACAATTTGTCTTGAATATGGCAAAATTGTTGAAATTTCGAGGGTTTGAGGTCTCAACCGCTCTGGACGGCTTTAAGGCCCTCGAACTTTTCAAATCCGGGGAAGGCTTTGATGTGGTGGTCCTCGATGTGAAAATGCCCGGGATGGACGGCATTTCGGCGTTAAGCCGGATCAAGAAGATCGCCCCCCATACGGAAGTCATCATGCTGACCGGCCACGCCACCCTGGAATCCGGGATCGAGGCCATTCGCTGGGGTGCCTTTGACTACCTTATGAAACCCTGCGACATTGAGGATCTCACCGAAAAGATCAAAGAAGCCTGCGAAGTCGAACGCATCAAACACCGGCCGGTACTTTGGCCCCGGACCTTGGTCAAGGATATCACCTGGCCCTCGTTCATCAGGCTGGAGACCCGGGATCCAATTGCGAAAGCCCTGGAAGTGTTCAAACGGGGGATTGGTATGCCAGCCAAAGAGGCGCTGTACATTCTGGATAAAGAAGATCGTTTCCAGGGGATCATCACCCGGCGGGATCTGATGGACGCCGCCCGGAAAGCCCATCCGAATCGTGTCATTGCCTGGTTGGATCTGATCAAAGATCCCCGCCTGCTCCCCCCGGTGATCCTGGGAGACGTGATGCGGCCGGATCACCCCATCACAGCCGATCCCGAAGAAAACCTGACCCAGGTCGCCCATCGGATGATCACTGACAATATTCGCAGCATGCCGGTGGTAGAGGGTGAAAAAGTGAAAGGGTTTATCCGGCTCCAGGATATTTTTCAGTATGTGGAGCATGAAATAAGATAGAGCCAACAGCCTCCATAGCTGTATCGATTGCACCATGCCCGGTTAGAATCAGCGTCTCAGCGGGCAACAACTGAAGCTTTTTTATTTCTTTGAAGGTGGTAATCCCGTCCATTCCTGGCATTTTCAGATCCAAAACCATGATAATTTCTTCCTTTCTCTTAATTTTCAATTTCAGTATCTTGTTTCATAGTGATTCTAAGAGCAGAAATACTGTTTGCTCAATGGAAAGACCATATCAACGGAATTAAAATGCTGGCTACAATCCACATAGATAGATTCATCGGTACGCCTATTTTCAGGAAGTCGCTGAATCTGTACCCCCCTGGCCCGAATACCATCATGTTGCACTGATAACCTATGGGGGTAGCGAAGCTTGCAGAGGCTCCCATCATTATCGCAAATACAAACGGGGTGACATTTACACCCAACTGACTGGCCATGGCCATGGAGATCGGGAATAGAATCAATGCCGCCGCATTGTTGGTTACCATCTCGGTTAGTATTGAGGTCGTGATGTAGAGCAAAGATAGAACCAGCCATGGGTTGCCGGCCGCCATGCCCACCATTGTTCTGGCAATGAACTCGGCCGCGCCTGTTATTTCCATGGCTTTTCCAATGCCGAAAGCGGCAATGATGACCAGCAAAACCTGCATGTCAACACTACGCATTGCCTGAGCCGGGGTGATGCAACGCGTGATCAGCAATACTGCGGCGGCAATGGCTGCGGCTTTGAACATGCCCAATCCGGCTACTGAGGCCAGAAGAACCATACCTATAAGCACCGCTACAGAAAAAATGGCCTTGCCGTGACGCAGCGCTGAGGAATCTTCTAATTGACTGATAAGGTGAAAATGCTGTGATCTTCTGTTACGCATGTAAAAGGAGGGGTGCGTTTCAAGAAGTAGTGTATCTCCTTCTTGCAGAACGATGTTTCCTATTGTCCCTTTAATCTGGTTGCCACCCCTTGATACCGCAATAACAACAGCGTTATAAATCTGGCGGAAATGTCCCCCAACGATACTGCGACCGATAAGCTGATTGGCTTTAGACACCACCGCTTCAACCAGGCAACGGTCCGGACGTGGCGTGTCGATTTCAAAGAGCCGGTCCATCACCGGTGTCAGGCCTTTGACCTTTTGCAGTTCGGAAACCAAGTCAACGCCGCCGGCGAAAACCATGCGGTCGTCTTCCTTTAGCGTCATTGATGGATCAATTGCCGGCATAGCTTCTCCGGCGCGGATAATTTCTATGAGGTTTATTTCATTTTCTTCCGATAACCCAGCTTCTACTATTGTTTTACCAATAAGATTGCTCTGTGGATTTACAATCATCTCGGTTGTGTATTCTTTTGGCTTGCCCATCTGTTCAATTGCGGAGGAACGATCGGGAAGAAGCCATCGGCTCAAGATAAAAATGATACAGTACATGATGGTCGCGGAGGGTACCCCCACCTTGGCAATTTCAAAAAATGAAATTTCAATGCCGGTCGTTGTCTCGTAAATTCCGCTCACAACCAGGTTTGTGCTGGTGCCGATAACGGTGCACGTTCCGCCCAGAATAGCTGCATAACTTAAGGGAATCATAAGCTTGGACACTGGAATTTTGATCTTTTTAGCCCAAGCTGTTACCGCCGGGATGAAAATCGCCACAACGGGCGTGTTGTTCAGAAAAGCGCTCAATATTGAGGTCGGCACCATCAGGCGAAATTGTGCCGCGGGCGTTGATTTTACACGGCCTGATAAAAAGGGAGTGACCAACTTTATGGCGCCGGTTCTTTGAATCGCCCCAGCCACGATAAACAGGATTGCCACTGTTAGCATCCCTTTGTTGGACGCTCCGGCTATAGCTTCCTCAGGCTTAAGAATCCCTACCGTCAATAATAGAGTCAAGGTCCCCAAACAGATCCATTCCGGCCCGATCGTTGTTTTAGCAAGCATAACGAACATTAAAACCACACTTCCTATTGTAAACCACATTTGCCACTCCATTTTTTCTCCTTGTTTTTCTTCCGTTTCCTTTGTTTACAGCTTTATCCAAAAAGGTCTCTAATGTCGTCCGCCCTGCTTTTCGTGCTATTTATCTTAAGGCCCCTGTTTATTAAGCAGTGAGTGCCCTGATAATTCATCTAATTTTTAAACATGCAAAGAGCTTGCCATCAGGTATAGCAGTCTTGTTAAAAGGATACCGATATCCTTTGTTAGCAATATTGCAGGCTTTTGATGGGCAAGAAAAGATATTAACAATGATTTGTTTGAGACAAATCATGTATACCGGAAGTGGACACCTGATACCAAAATTGTCTACTCACGGAGCACAAATTAAAAAATTGGTTGCATTTTGTTTGTTTTGGAGAGAGGCTGCAGCATGAAGGGGATCCGGGAATTCTGTTTGCGCGTGATACAGGAGATGTGCTATGTGTCCCCTATGAACGGTAAAAAACTGGAAAAGGCCAAGAACTCGCCGCCGTCGCGGTTTTCGGTCGCCCGAAAGGTGATGGCGGTCCAGAAAAAATACTGGCAGTTTTTTCAATAAAAAAGGAGGAATATCATGATCCCAAAAATTAAAAAAATTCTTTATGCCACTGATTTATCTAAAAATTCGGCCTATGCATTAGGATATGCCGTAAATTCTGCAAAACGAAACGATGCGGAAATCGTCATTTTACATGTCATGGAAATGATGGATGCAACTACCTACCATTTAATGGTGGCCCATGTCGGTCAAGAACTCGTTGCTGAAAAAGAGAAAGAAAGAGAAGATTATGCCAAGGATCGTTTAGAAAAACGGTTAAAGATGTTTTACGATAAGGTGCGTGCCGAAGATCCTGAATTTGCCGATACTAAAGTTTCAATTGAGATTTGCAAAGGCTACCCGGCCGAAGAGATACTAAGAAAGGCAGATAAATTAAACTGTGACGTGATTTTCATGGGAACCCATGGCAAGGGCATCCTCAGCCAGACTTTTCTGGGGAGTATGGCGAAAAAGGTTTTGCGTCGAACTCGAAAGCCGGTTGTTATCATTCCCTTACCCAAAGAGGAATCTGATATAACTTTCCATGACATTTAAACACCGATAACATAGGGGAAGTGGGTCGCGATCAGGGTTCGCGCAAAAGTCAACCACCTTCGGCTAAAAACGAAGGCTTGGGGTTCAAGGGTCCAAGGAGTCAAGGGTTCAAGTGACGGGACCCGCT
>JAOZUU010000118.1 GCA_029938515.1 Desulfobacterales bacterium
CGCCTAACCCACAAATCCTGCAGTTAGCGCAATTTGCCTTTTAATAACGGGCATTTCATGATTCGGCATGATTTAGTGGGAGTGCCGACATACCGTATGTGATTTCTAATCACTCAATTCGATGTTTGACACCTATCCCCATACTAAAGTTTACAGTTTTATGGGCAAGATCCTTTCTGTTTTCATTTGAGCACCCTTATTGTGCCTTTTCAACAGAAATAATCCTCGCTTTTTTTACTCCAGTTGGTAACTTTACCTCTACCTCTCCGCCTTCCTCCGATTTGAGAAGGGCTCTCGCAAGCGGTGCGTTAATGTTGATGATTCCCATACTCGGCTGGTTTGAACCTTTTACGATTTGTACGGTCTTGATCTCGTCCTCGTTATCCAAAAAGCAATACGTTATGGAATCCTCGGGCTCCACGAATTTTATTCTTGGCTTTTCAAAAGGTATTGGAGACTGAGATAGTTTGCCTCTTGGATGCGAAGAGTCTGTGCTGGTCGGTAAGGACGGATCCTTTTGCCGGTCTACCTTGTCGTGCTCATTTGGCAGGTCATGAGGGTGCTGTTTTAAACTTTGCAGATCGTCCCTATGGTCTATTCCACATAGCCTCCTATCGTTGCCTATTGATTTGGGTTCTTTTAAGTCAGCATTGACATCACCATCACCAACGGAGATTTCTGTATCTTCCTGAACCTCCTGATCATTTTCCTCTTTCTGAGCAAGGCCGTAAACCTCTCGGAACTCAGTAACCATATTTTGGATTTCCGTGTCACCACCAATGGGAGTTATTCCCATCTCTGCAAGTGTATCGAAAAGACTGGCGAGAATTCGATCCGGTTCCCTGTAGAATGTTGATCCCCAGCATCGCCAGAATGTCCAACCTGCGCGCTCCAATACGCGCTGCCGATTCAAATCATCGAAATAGCGATCTGGCCCATGGTACCTAGCCCCGTCACACTCAATAGCCAGACGCCGGTTTTCCGGTCCTTCTACGACCAGATCGATACGGAAATCACCCGCCGAAACCTGTGGAATTACACGGTAACCCTGCGCCACCAACGCATCGAAAATTCTCTCTTCAAAGTCAGACTCGCATAATTCCCGCAGCGTTTCCACTTTCTGGCGGTCCTGTACCAAGGGATTTCGAAAATGGTCTATCAGGCGAGCGCGCATGTCCTTGGGGTTTCGGAGATTGTCACGACGAAAGCTTCGGAATAGATACATCCTGTCCCTGGCGCGTGAAGCAGCGACATTGAATCTTTGAGCGCTGCTTCTGTCGGTGCGGGCACGGCGGTGTTTCGAATCGTCCACCAAAGACAGAAAAATGATGTCTCTCTCGTTGCCCTGGAAGCTGGGTGGGTCGCCGCAGATAATATCGTGTTTGCTTATAGCTTCCCCCCCGATGGTATCGAAGAGAAGGCCAGCGATATATTTGGTCTGTGCCCCTTGCCCGAGCATGGAAATTATACCAATGCTGCGATTGCTAAAAACTGGATCCTCGACCAGGGCCTGAATTTCGTTTACGATGGCATGCGCCTCAGGGACGTTGATTTTCTTTCTCCCATCCCGATTACCGTCCTTGACATACACATCCACCAAGGGCGGATCGATCCGCTCGCTCGGCAGAGGAACCCGCAATGGGACAAGACAGTTATACCAGTGCCGATCGGAGAAGGTAATAATAGGTTCGGTGCATCGAAAATGTTCACGGAGACAGATATTATCCGCGGCAAACGCCACTTGAGAGAGATCGTAGATGGAGTACTCCGGCCCCATCTGTTTGCCAAGATCAAATCCCTTGAGATACTGATTTGACAGATTGACAAGAGCTTTTTCGGTCTTTCCTATTAATGTAGGACTGACTTGCTGTTTGTCTCCGACTACCAGGATTTTCTTTCCGCGTAACAATGCGGGTAGCGCCCAGATGTCGCTCTGGGATGCTTCGTCGATGATGACCAGATCGAACCTTCCGATATCTGCGGGAAGCGTTTCGGATATGCGCCAGTGCGGCATGATCCAGCACGGGATGGCACCTACTGCCGTTTTCATGGCCTCTCTAGCGTCGCGACGATATCGTGGTGTGCGGACCCTTCCCGTCCCGCCTGCAATGAGGTCGATAGCAATGACATATTGTTGCAGGGCACGCTTATATTTCTCAGATATTCCGGTCATGCCCAGCCAGGTAATGTTCTCCACCAGTCTTTCCTGGGTTTGGGCGAGCCTTTTCTCTGCCTTTCTTAGCTCTTCGGCCAATTCTTGCAGGCGGTGCTGACCATCTATGCTTTCTATGTAGTTCATGAATCGGTGCCACTCAACACCTGCCCTCCAGTTATTGGGCAGCAACAGATCCATCTGAGCACCTGCCGGTTCTTCAAGCAATACGTCCGCCCAGGGTTTGGCGCCTCCTTTCTCGATCTTGCCCGCAAGTTGCTTTATCTCGGAAAAAGTCGGTTGCAGATGATTAAGCGTGACAAGTTCTTCAAATAACCGTTCATATTCCTTCAACAATCGTTTTTCATCCGTATCGGTATCGCCCAGCTGAGTGCCGACAAGTTCCAGCAGGTTGCTACATAATGTGTTCTTATGTTTTTCCAACAATAGCTTTAACCGGTTGACCGTGTCCACCGCAGCACCGAGTTCACCCTGATCCAAATGGTTATCAAGCGCTGAAATATACCTGTCTACTTTATTGACAGAACCAATGTTCTCGGCATTGCCATCAGGGCCATTGAACACTTTAGGCAAGGCTTGGCGGATATAGGGGATACCCTTTTGACAGTAAAAAAGCACCTTCTGCCCTCGTTCGGCCTCGCCAGCCATTTTCTTGCAGTTTTCGGTAGACGCACCTTCAAGGACGGGACCGTTGAATTCACGCATGAAGGCATTCCATTGGGAGATCATTGCCCGAGAAGCCTGCATGTATCTCAAGTGCCGTTGCACCCACACCCAGTCCTGTTTTTCGGAAGCCTGTTTATCCAACAATCGAACCGCATTGAGCCATTTTTTCTGCGTTCCTTTGGTAAAGCCAATGAAAGTGCCGAAAGGTGATTCGCCTTTGGCCTGCCGGTCAACCGCAGCAACGAAATCCTTATCGTCCATTGCGTTTGCCGGAAAGTCAACGGGATGGCCCAATAGCTCACGTCTTTCCTTTTCCAGCTCTCCCACATCCTTGAACAGCAGGCTGATCTGCCCTAAGACGCCGTCTTTTTCCCATGCTTCGCGGCCTTTTTCAGAAATAGAGAGAAGGTTTCCTAACCATAGGTTCGCTTCTTCGAGTTTGTAGCCCAATACCTTCCGAGCAAGGATAAATAAAAATTTTCGCAGTTTCCGGGCAAGCTTCAGTCTGTCTGCTGTGAAATCTCGTCTTGGGACTGGCAAATCGTGGCTTTTTGCCGACTCGGCAAGGTCTTTTCTCCGGGTCAAAGCGCTGTGCAGTTCGGCGAATGCATCCACTGTTGGAAATTTGTCTGTTGCAGGTAACGACCAATCGTGGTTTTTCAGCCTCTCACCAACTTTCCGACGCAGTGTCCGCATGCGTTGGATTTCCTCCTCGCTGACCGGAAACGGACCTTCACTCCAAACCACGGGCGCTGGCAACCAGGAGTGAACCTCCCGATCTTGAACCAGCAATCTGGCCAGTTCATCGGGCATCAGTGTTCTGCCATCATATGTTACCTGTGTAAGCTGCTTTCGCGCCCAGTCCGCTATTTCTTTTTCAGCGCGAGCCACGGTGGCACACAGCAAGTCGACCTGTTTGTGTCCGGCGTTGATCTCCCGGCTCAATGCACTCTGGTCGATGCCCTGCAAGCGCTGGAGAATCTTGTTTACAGATTGCTTCATTTCTTTCAGGGCTTCGCGGTCGCTGGACAGCAGACTGACGGCAAGGGGGCGAATACCGTCCGGGAGCTTATCTTTCAAAACGCGCAACGCCTGCTCACCTTTGGAGGTCACCAGAATGCTTTGCCCTTTGGCAAGGTAATGACAGATAATATTTGCAATGGTGTGGGTCTTGCCGGTTCCAGGCGGTCCTTGGGCAACCACACCAGGAGCCTGTTCCAGCCGCTCGACGATCTGCATCTGTTCATGGTTATAAGGCTTTGGAAAATAAAGGTCCTCCGGCTTTCGACCCGCAACGGACTCTGGATTGGGCGTGGAAACACCACGGAAGGGAATTTGTGTAAAAAAAGACTGTTCTGTGGATGGATCCTTGAACAGTGCGTGAGGGCCGGCCGGCAGCTTGTCCGCCACTTTGGCGACTTCCCTTAGCCGCTCCAAATCCTGCAATAGGAAGTGGGCGGTTTTGGGACGGACAAATAACACCCAGGTATTCGAAATCATCAACCGGTCCGATACTGTCGGCGGCTTAGCAGTGGGAGAATCCTGCCTGTTTTTATTCCAGAAAAAACCCGTGGAATCGAGGGCACTTATGCATGCATTAAGAGCGTCGGTGAAGGACGACTCGTCAAAGGGGGACAGCGGCCGATCCAGCCCCTCAAGAAACTCCAGTACACTTTTCCGCGCCCCGATCGTCCCATCGTTTCTTAACGCGGAAAACGGGGATAACTCGACGATGGGTTCCGACTCCCTCGGGCTTACTAAAATATTTCTTGACTGGTTGTCGATTGCCAGTTCGACACCCTGTAACAATATCGGGTATTCAATAACTTTTTCCTCAACCCGCCAGGACGCTAACCCTATTCCCCATACCAGCTCGATGGGGTCACTGGCGCTGTCGATTTCCATGGCTCTTTTGAGGCCGAACAACTTTGCGTAGAACTGGATGGTTTTTCGCCGGGGAGTTTCCGACTTCCGCCATTGCATGTAGGATCCGTTAAAAAATTTATCCCACGCCAACCGGATTCGGTCCGCAGCCAGGGCGTCAATGTGTTCAACATCTGTATCCTCCACCATGCCGGCAAGCATCTCTTCGTTGAACACCGGATCCATGGACGGATCAGCGGGTACCCTTGACAATGTACGCAGAATTTCGCTTTCCGGCAGAGGTGGATCAATTGGTTGCAACCGCTGAATACTCAGCCAGAATGTATTGTTGACAGGATCCCCATAGCGGATACCTGGAAGATCCTTTAATTGATGCTCAAAGTAAGCAAGGCGTTTGTGATCGGCAACCCGGAAAGCGATCTTACTGCCGATCTTCTCAACCTCCCCGATGTATTCAAGAACGTTGAGCAGTCGTTCACGAATGGTTTCGTCTATAGTGCAGGAAGCGTTCTTTGAAAACTGTGGATCGCTGATTACGTTTCCCTGATTCTGCATAAAAACTCCGATCAATAAACGTACAATTCAGGAGTAACTATTAAAAGGCGAACAACTTTGGGACTTTGTGTTTCACCCCAACGGCCAGCTTGACTGGTATGGGTGTGAATGGAGCGGCAGCAGAACTCGCGGCCCTCTCAAAGTTATTGTTCGGCCAGAATTGTTTAGAGCTTCTTTTTTTTGAGAAGGATCAAGTATCCACCTATCACCGAATGGTCCTTGGCTTTTAATCGCGCTTTATTTCCATTCGGTTGACCTAAAAGCACCGGTTCCCATCCCTCAAGATCGACCCTTTCGCTTTCCTTTTTTGCTGTGGTCCAGCGGAGCTTATACCCTTGTTCTTGGATCTTTTTTATAATACCGGACTTCTCCGTATATGCTGCACTTACCCACTTATCAATAACTTTAATCTTTTTATCGCGATTGCGGGCAGTTTTACCTATACGCTCGAGTGCTCCTTGTTCAGCAGCTGATTTCCATTGACAAAGAAATTTAACAGTATACCTGATGGGATCATTATCAACAAGCTTTGCGCAATTCTGGCAGAGCCAGATTCCATTAGTTATGCCGGCACGCTCATCGGAGGATAAAGTATAATCATAGCGAGGACCATCTTGAGCAGCTGCAGTGATATGCGCAGCAACACCGGCATTCATAGATTTTGAATTGGATATTTGCGGACCGCTTGTTGGAGCCTTACAATTAGGATTAGAGCAAAGAAAACCAACCCGTTCTGCGAGAGAACGTTTCGTTGTTTCTGAAAAATCATCTCTATTAGAGATCTTCATTCAAACCTTCTAAGGCCGAAAGATTCAAATCACTGACGGCAAAACTCAGAGTGAGGAACGAGCAGCGCCTTTTGCCGTCCGAATATATTTGTTTTATTAGATTGTTTCAATCAAATACTCCACAATTTAAATCATCAGAGAATTCAGCTATCCACGTTGAACCGTGACCTACCTTATACGTCTTTTCCTTTCCTTTGAATTTTCTCCGTATAGTTATAGTCCCAGTTATAGGCTGAACGCCAGTGCCAGTCATTGGGTCTTCTTTTTCCTGAATTGAAAAATCATTTGCATCAAGGTTTCTATCGGTAATGATATTTCGAAAATCTTCCATTTCACTTTCATTAACCATAATAGTTCTCCTTTTGCAATCTAACCAACAAACCCCGCAGTTAGCGCAATTTGCATTCTATTAGCGGGCATTTCATGATGAGGCATGATCGTAAAAGGTAGGTTCCGCCTTCGCTATAAAGCTACGGCGCTGGCAGGTTACAAAATCGGTCGCGAGGTACCCAGCCATAGCCGCTTCGAACCTTTACCCATATGTCAATGATCTGCCAACCGTGTTTCTTAAACAATGGATAGAATCCAACTTTGGCAGGTTCAGCCTCTATCCTTACAGGTTAGACGGCAGACTCTGACCCGGGACAGGTCTTGGCAACAAACTCCAAGAAGGCTCTCACCAATTCATGGCGCGAGGACCCTTGGAAATAGCGAACCTCCGACCCGTAGCGAGAGGGAACCTCGAGGGTGCCATGTATCCAGAGGTGCCCCAGGCCCCATTTCGAAAGGACGACGCCTGGCGCAACGATGATGCCAGCGTGCTTGATGGAGCCACAATTCGCATAGACAACGAGGTCGCCCGCGGATCCCTGTTTAGGATGCACTATTTCGAGTAGGTCGTCGATCAAGTATGCGACAAACTCTGGACCGGGGTAAAGAGGCGAGCCGTTCGGTTGACGAGAAGCAATCGCGTCCACGCTGTGCGAACCACGCAGGTCCAGCGCGAACTGGAAACAGGTGAACCGAAACGTCTCAGGCTCTCCCGGAACAGCCTCGTTGATAACCGTGATTCGGTGAGGGAACTCGCTCCCGAGCTTTGCAATGGCGAGGATTTGCTTGCCTACCGTCTCGCCTTTGTAGGATTTTGTGATTGCGTCAAGACGCTGACGTAGCGCTTTGTTGCTGGGTTCTTTATGTTCGCTCGCCACGGTTTCGGCTCACATTCTGACGTCTAACACGGCCAAGAGGCTGGCAAAGGAGCACAGCGGATTTACCAGTCCTTCTTCAGCCGCTTGTGTACGCGCCCGGCATGGGCGTGAATAATGGGGTGACCTGTCTGCGTGCAACACACAGGCAGGAAGCTCCCTATATGTGAATTCTGTTAATAAGTCTTTAGATTTATTAACACAAGTATTAGCCGAAGGCAACCGTCTTCGCATCTGGCTACGCCGGTCAAGATCCGTCTTCGCCTCTGGTTTCGCCGGGTTAGGGAGAAGAAGGGCACATACTTGTCTCATTAGCTTTAGCGGCGGTGGATGGTTTGGGGACTGGGGGAAGCTACCCGATCCAGTATCAATCTACTCGGGACCTCTGATCCGGATGCGACTGGGCTCCACAACCCAAAGTTGGCCCTGCGGCGATTACGACATGAGCACAGCAACGATGCGACGTATGAACTTCACGCTACATCTCAAGCTGGCATAGCCAGCACG
>JAOZUU010000119.1:0-2164 GCA_029938515.1 Desulfobacterales bacterium
CCGGCATTGAGCGGCTCAATGCCATTAAGATCAATGCACCCGATGGAAGCCAGGTTCCGTTATCGACGCTGACCCACAGCCGCCGAACCAAACCGGATCGAAGTATCTACCACAAAAACCTGATGCCGGTGGTATACGTCACCGGTGATGTCGCCGGTGCCAGGGAAAGCCCCGTATATGCCATTCTGGAAATGCGGAAAAAAATCGAAGCGATAACGCTGCCCGAAGGTTACCGGATAGATCAGCATACGGCCGATTTACCCGACAGCGATCAACGCTTCTCCATGAAATGGGATGGCGAGTGGCACATCACCTATGAAGTTTTTAGAGACATGGGAATTGCCTTCGCCGTGGTGATGGTGCTGATTTTCATTTTGGTGGTGGGCTGGTTCCAGTCGTTCAGCACGCCCATAACCATCATGGCGGCCATTCCGTTTACCCTTATCGGCATCCTGCCGGCCCACTGGGCCATGGGCGCTTTTTTTTCGGCCACTTCCATGATCGGATTCATTGCCGGGGCCGGTATCGTGGTGCGCAATTCCATCATCCTGGTCGATTTCATTGAACTGCGATTATCCCAAGGGATGCCGCTGGATGAGGCGGTTGTGGATGCCGGGGCCGTTCGGTTCCGGCCCATGATGCTCACCGCCGCCGCCGTCGTCGTGAGCGCCTCGGTCATCCTGTTCGATCCCATTTTCCAGGGGCTGGCCATATCCCTCATGGCCGGCGAAATCGCGTCGCTCTTTTTCGCCCGGATAACCGTGCCGATTCTCTACTACATGGACAAACGCTGGGAAACGGCCCATGGTCACGAAAAACCGGCCGTGCGGCAAGCAGCATAACCAACCCGGCGAAACCGGTTGAAACGAAGTGGAAATCCCGATCTATCGGGGAACCAAATTGACGATTAACGATTGGTGATTGGTGATTTTTTTCTACCATCCCTCAAGAAGATATCGAACTTTAGGGGTAGGCAGAATTCGATTTCGATCCCGATTTCGATTTGGAAGTTCATTGAATGATTTGAATAAATAGGTGCCAAACTGAGTGGGCCGTATGTTAAACACAACCAAAACGATTGCTTACATAACCGACTGGCTGAAAAACTATTGTGAATCTGCGGGGATGGACGGATTTGTGGTGGGTGTTTCCGGAGGAATCGACTCGGCGGTAACGTCCACGCTTTGTGCTAAGACAAAACTTAAGGTTATTGCTATTAACATACCGATATGCCAGAATATAGATCAAACTTTTTTATCCATTCAGCACATCGATTGGCTGCAGGCAACCTACGACCCGGTCAGCGGCCTGACCGTGGAATTATCGGATGCTTTTAAAGCCCTTGAAGGGACCCTGCCGGAAAATATCCAGGATGATCTAACCATGGCCAATACCCGGTCGCGCCTTCGGATGCTGGCACTTTATGCCTTTGCCAACCATCACCGCCTGCTGGTGGCGGGCACGGGAAACAAAGTGGAGGATTTCGGCGTCGGGTTTTTCACCAAATACGGCGATGGCGGCGTCGATCTTTCACCTATTGCCGATCTGATGAAATCCGAAGTCTACGCCCTGGCCGAAGCCCTGGATATCTCCAGGGCGATCATCCAGGCCCCGCCCACCGATGGACTCTGGGCCGATAACCGGACCGATGAAGCCCAGATCGGTGCCACCTATGCGGAACTGGAATGGGCCATGCGGTTTGAAGAAAATCGGATGGATAAAGCCGGTCTCTCTTCACGGAAAAGGAAAGTCCTTACCATTTATCGACAATTGAATCGAACCAATCGGCACAAAATAACCCCCATACCCGTCTGTAAGATTCCGGACAAATTCAGACAGGTCATGGATTGAGGTTCCTGAACGAAGCGTGACAGGATAGCGGCGACATACCAAAAGGTAAGGGTCATGGTAAAAAGTAAAGATCCGGGTCCAGAGGGCCTGGCTTTGGTCATCCCCAAAGGGGATTAGTTTTATTGGGTTGAATAATCTAAATCGAAATCGGGATCGCTATCGAAACAATATGACGCCTGGATACGAAAAGTTGAATTGGATCGCATCGCCGCAATGCTCGGTCGCTTGGGTGGAAAGGGTTGTTGCCTCCAAAAAAACACCGAGTCTTAAGGGTAGGCGGAATTCGATTTCTATCCCGATTTCGATTTCGATT
>JAOZUU010000119.1:2264-7762 GCA_029938515.1 Desulfobacterales bacterium
TTTCAGCCGGGCCTTGTGAATGCTGTTCTGGCCAAATTTATCGGTGATGGCATCCACGACCCGGTCTACCTGCTCCCAGGAAGTGTTTTTATCATTCCTGGATCCGAACAGATCCAGCTGCTCCGGGGTATCTTCAGTCGTTAAAGAGGAAACGCCCATTCCGATCAAGCGCACCGGCCGCGTCAGGCGATAACGGGTCAGCAATTGACTGGCCTCCCGATAGATGACTTCAGTTGAATGGGTGGCCCGTTTGATGGTTTTGCTGCGGGTCACCTGTTTAAAATCACTATGCTTGATCTTGAGCGTAACGGTCCGTGCCTTCAGATTGATTTGCCTTAACTGCCGCCCGACATCTTCGGCATGCCGCATCAGGTGTGTCTTAAGCTTCTCCTTGTCCTGTGTGTCCACCGCCAGGGTTTCTTCGCCACTGATGGATTTGGCGGGGGCTTGCGGCGTGACCGGTGTTTCTTCGATGCCTCCAGCGAGTTGGACCAGTCGCCGCCCGAATTTACCGAATCGATGATAAAGCATGGTTTCGGGATATGCGGCAATATCACCCAGGGTACGCACACCGATCTCATTTAAAATCTTCCATGTATGTTTACCCACCCCGGGCACTTTTTGAATCGGCAGCGCTTGAATAAACCCCGGCACGTCTTCCGGTTCAACGACAGTCAACCCATCGGGCTTATCCATATCCGAAGCGATTTTGGCCAGAAATTTATTCGGCGCAATACCGATGGAACAGGTCAACCGGATCGCGTTCTTTATCCGCTGCTTCAGGTCCTTTGCCATTTTTCCGGGTGAACCGTGTAATCGTTCACAGCCGGTGACATCGGCATAGGCCTCATCAATGGAGATCTGTTCCACCCGGGGTGATACCGTTCGGATGATGGCCATGACCTGACGAGATATCTGGCCATACCGTTTTCGACGGGGCGCCACCACCACGATATCCGCACACAACCGCCGGGCCTGAAACATCGGCATGGCTGAATGAATCCCGTACCGGCGGGCCTCATAACTGGCGGCGGCGACAACACCGCGTTTGGAATGACCGCCTACCACCAGGCATTTGCCGGAAAGCGCCGGGTTATCCAATACTTCCACTGCCGCAAAAAAGGCGTCCATATCGAGGTGCATGATGGTTCGCGGAATCGATTTATTCTCCATTTCTCCTAAACACTTTTTTTTAATATGTCGTATTGCATTGTACAATCTGCCAAACATCGACCAATATTTCAATTACAATCCATATTTGACCCGTTTTGATCCTTTTGATAGGGATATACTAATAACTGGTGACACGAAAATTCTTGTAGGAGCGAGCTTGCTCGCGAATGGGGCGACAAAGATCGCGAGCAAGTTCGCTCCTACAATCGATATCCAGCATTTATTGAGAACATCATGACAACACTTTACGTCTAACACTATTACGGGAGATCTCAAATGGCATCCGACAATGAGCGTCGCAATCATTATATCAACGACGGCATCGATAATGTCCGTAAACGTGGCAGCCGCATCATTGCCGAGGGCCAGCATATGCTGCCGGCCGCATCACTGATGAAAGCGGCCGGAATTATCCGGCATCTCGATGATCTGGCCAAACCGTTTGTAACGGTGGTAAATTCCTACACTACCCATATACCCGGACATGCCCATCTGAATGTACTGGGTCAAGCGGTTTGCGATGAACTGAAACAGCTCGGTTTTAATGTATGGTACGCCAACATCGGCGCGGCAATTTGCGATGGCATCGCCATGGGACATTTCGGAATGAAATACTCCCTGGCATCACGGGAGTTGATCTGTGATCAGATCGAATCGATCATCGTAGCCCACCCGTGTGACGGATGGATCGGCATCGGCAACTGCGACAAGATCGTCCCGGCCATGTACAACGCCATGGTCCGGCTGAATCTCCCGGCCGTTTACGTATCCGGAGGGCCGATGCTGGCCAGTCGGGAAGGCGGCGACCTGATCTCGGTATTTGAAGGCGTCGGCCGGCACGCGGCCGACAAAATCAGCACAACCGAACTGGAACACCTGGCCGAAATCAGTTGCCCGGGATGCGGATCCTGTGCCGGCATGTTCACCGCCAATTCCATGAACTGCCTGGGCGAAGTGGTTGGCCTGGCGCTGCCCGGCAACGGCACGATTACCGCCCAGGTCTGGAAAGATTCGGAAAAAACGGAGACCAAACTAAATCCTGAACGGATTGCCTTGTGCCGACGCGCAGCCAAAATACTGAAGACCTGCCTTGAGAGAAACATCCGGCCCCTGGATATCGTGACACCCGCGGCCATTGACAACGCCTTCATCCTCGACATGGCCATGGGGGGCAGCACCAACACGGTACTGCATACCCTGGCCCTTGCCGCCGAAGCCGGTATCGATTACGATCTGGCGCGGATCAACGCCATTTCCGAACGGACGCCGTGCATTTGCAAAGTTTCCCCTTCCCGTCCGGAAGTTCATCTGGAAAATGTCCTTCAGGCGGGTGGCATACCGACCATCCTGAAAGAAATCGGACAACACACAAATGCCGGTCTTGCGTTGACCGCCCCAACCGTTTATGGAACTCTGAATGACGCTGTTAGAAAAGCCCCCGACCCGGATGGGGATGTGATTCGCTTCGCGGGAAATGCTTTTTCACCGGAAGGGGGCCTGGCTATTCTTTTTGGCAATCTTGCACCCAATGGGGCCGTCATAAAGATTGCCGGGGTCACGGAAGAAATGATGACTTTTGAAGGGTCGGCGGTAATTTACGAGTCCCAGGAAGATGCCCTCGCAGGTATTCTCGAGGGACAGGTCAAGAATGGTGATGTCGTGGTGATTCGATATGAAGGCCCGCAAGGCGGGCCCGGAATGCAGGAAATGCTTTCGCCGACGGCTGCGATCCAGGGTGCCGGGATTCGGGCCGCCCTGGTCACGGATGGCCGGTTCAGTGGCGGCACCCGGGGGCTTTGCGTCGGCCATATATCCCCTGAAGCCGCCGCGGGTGGTCCCATCGCCGCCATCCAAGCAGGTGACCGGATTCGTATCGATGCCCACCGGCGGTTAATCAATATATGTATCGATGAAGAAGAACTTAATACGCGACTTGGCAGCCTGTCGCCATTTGTATCGAAGGTTCAACGGGGATGGCTGGCCCGGTACGCCCGGCATGTCAATTCCGCCGACAAGGGGGCAACCATGGACATGTAGATCAATCGTCCCCTCCGCCCATCGGGAAGGTTATTCCGCCGAAGAGTGAACCAGTTATAAAACCTCTTATCTAAACAATATAACCCCAATTTAGCTAGAAACGATGCTATTTCACCAGGCTCGAAGTCGTTTAGGGTGGCGGCGATTTTGCGGTATCAGGTATTTTGTGTAAAATTGGAATGCTTGGCACACGCTCCCTGTCGGGTTTGATTGTCGGTCTGACATCTGAATAACACCCGGGTTTACTCAATTCTTGCTTTTTCATTGAGGCTTTGACTCGCGGTTTAACGTCATACGCATACATGCTGCTCTTACTTGTAAAAAAATTATGAATCGTGGCTTCCGACTGTGCTTCAGTGCCCAGTCCGCATGTCGACTGCCAAAAATCGGCCATTTCAGAAGGCAGGGCATGCCAATACTGACCTTCATACTCGGTTTTAATATGATCCAGAAATTTCTCATAAAATTTGACGGGATATTCTTCACTTTCCAACCCGTTTCCTGGAAACCGCATATAGTCAGAATGTGTGTTCAATAATGCCATCCCGCCTTTTTCAGCCAACCACATCAGCTTTTTCTTCCAAATCGAGTTATCCTTTTCTTTCAAAATAATGAATAACAGATGGTCTTGCGCTAACGTATAGGGCAGTTCAACGAAAGAACCCCCATTTTTATCATTCGTAACAAAAAACGGGAAAATAGTTTTAGAAGGATTCGGTTCCGGTTCAAACGGGTCCGTGTCAAAGGTGCAGGTACTATGCTTAATATTCAATTCATGCATCCAGCTTAAATTACATATCATGGATGGCGCCGTAAAACCCTCTACCTCCCAGTCGTTTATGTATTTATTAATCTGAAGCGCTCTTTGTTTGAATATTTTTTTTGATTGAAAGAGTTTTCCATCGTGCTTTAATCCATGCACGTTGACTCCAAAGCCTTCTTTTTTAACCTTTTCAATTAAGGCTCTTGCTACGTCATATCTTTCTGGAACGAAATTATAAGCAGACTTGAACCCTAATCTCTTTTCTATTTCTATCAGCTTCAATACACGATCATGCCCTTTCTGGGTATCCACATCATGACTTAAAATAAGCGCAAATTTCTTATTATCTGGCCATCCCCTCCACCCGGCAGGTGGATTGCCCGATTTCGGATCTATGGGCCAAACATCTTGGTGTCTTTTTAACTTGTAGTTCGCGATTCTCCTGCGAAAATAGATCTGGAGCGCCCTTGGAATGACAGGTTTCAACACATAATAAGCTTGATTAACCATTCGGATTGAGACCCCTTCCAGACGTATTAACCCTAATTGAGCGCAAGCACTCAATTAGGGAACCAATTTTAGTTATGTCAACTGCTACCTTCGCCTTCTCAGCCTTTCGATGGAAAGCCGGATGCTGTCCTGCATTCGACTGATGGCTTCACCGAGTGTCCCGATTTCGTCGTTGGTTTCTATTTTGATTTCAGCATCCATTTCACCGACGCTGATACGTTCAGCCACGTCGGTTAGATTTTGAATTCGCTCGGTAATGCGGTGGGCATAAAAGAAAACGATCAGGGCCATGACAAGGAGCGTTAATCCGAGAGTAGTCAGAATGACGTTTCGGACTGACCGTGTATTTTTGTCGGCCGTTCTCTCAACCTTCTTGATATCCCGGGTAAATTCATCCAGATAAACCGTTGCGGCCACACCGAATTTAGTTCCCTCCACGGGAGTAACGGCCATAAATTTTTCCCTGAAGACGCCGTCTTGATCTTTCCACAGGTAATATCCGGAATTCTCAACATTATCTCCCTTTTCGATGTCTTTAATAATTTCAAGAAACCGATCAAACTCAGTGCCCAGAGGTCCTTTAAGAATGGGGGCCAATGGTTTTCCAATGATTTTGGGGGCCACATGAACCCAGGTAGTAAAGGGGCCTGGTGAGTATAGTGCCCCATATCCGGTCAACCCCACCCGCTGAGTGGCTATCTTTACAAGTTCCGGGTCATCCATAAATTGTTCCTTGGACAATTCCGGGTGGGCGATAAGGTATTGCTTGCACTGACTGGCTATCAGCCGGGCGATTTCCTCGATGTTGTCTTCAGCCATCTTGTTAACCACTTTAGTGGATTCGCTGGTCAATGTATCTGAAAACTTGTTCATCTGCACCAGATAATAAAATCCGGCGGCTGCAAACAGGGCAACTGGAATAACTAAAAACAAGAGCATCATTTTGGTGCGCAGCCCCATACCCTGGCTGGGAACATCAACTGCTGTCTCCACCGCTGCCGTCGACGGCACATCT
>JAOZUU010000120.1:0-1360 GCA_029938515.1 Desulfobacterales bacterium
CCATAGGCCATGCTCTCTTTCAGGGTCAGATTTTCCGGGAGCCTGACCACCCAATCGGCCGGCACCCGGATATATTGCCCGAAGCCACCGGATGTATTCATCCCGAGATCGTAACTGGTAACGATCACCTGATCACCGGGGGTAAATTCCGGACTCACGCTCTCCGCCACGACACCGGCGGCATCGATTCCCGGCGTGTGGGGATATTTTCTGGTAACGCCCTTATTCCCGGAGGCGGAAAGCGCGTCCTTGTAATTCAGGGAAGAATAGCCGACCTTTACCAGGACTTCCCCTTCCGGCAGGTCATCGATCGATCGATCGGTAATTTTGCGCACATATTTTTTATCCTCGGTCTCCTCCACCACCATTGCCTTAAAACGGATATTTTCCATCGTGTTTTCTCCCTTTAAGTCTGTGTGTGCCTGCCGGGCGAAGCTTTATGCGAAGACTGGTCCGTGGCTAATCATCGAATTTCATGGTAATTTTGACTCAGTTTTAGCCGAATTATTTATCGCTATATAATTTAAGTCGAAAAATTGATATAAGCACACGATAATTTAAATTTTTAGCAACTAATCAATGATGGAAAAAATCATAGACTAAAAAGTGATCAATGGAAAGACCCGTTCACTTTAAAAACCTGCAAGGGGAGCAATTGACCGGCACGCTGCATCTTCCCGATACGGCCACCGATCGGGGCATCGTCATGGCGCATTGTTTCACATGCTCCCGGCATACAGGTATTTTACGTCAACTGGGTCATGATTTCGCCAAGGCGGGCTTCATGGTGCTGCGATTCGACTTTTCCGGAAACGGTCAAAGCGAGGGGGAATTTGCCCAGTCGACCTATACCAAACAGATCTCCGAAATGAAGATCGCCGGCGATATTATTTCTTCCCGGGGTGCCTCCCGTATCGGCCTGGCCGGACACAGCATGGGGGCTGTCATCGCCTTGCTGACGGCCATTGAAATGAAAACGGCAACAGCGGTTTGCGCCATCGCCGGTCGGTTATCCGGGATGAATGCCATGCGTTTCTTAAACAGGCGCCAGCAGGATGAACTCGATCAAAACGGCCGGGTCGCTTTCACCAGCCGCAACCGACAATTGATGCTGACCCGGGACTTTTTTTCCGATGCCGACCGATTCGATCTTCCGGCACTCATACCCAGGTTAAAGATTCCCCTGCTGATCGTTCATGGAGATCGGGATGAAATTATTCCAGTTGACGAAGCTTACAGCGCCCATGAGTCCAACTCGGAAAAAACAGAAAGGGCCATCATTTCCGGTGCGGACCACATGTTCAGCAACAAGAATCATCGTGAAAACGTATCCCGGCAAATAGTGACATGGTTTGATAAT
>JAOZUU010000120.1:1460-7750 GCA_029938515.1 Desulfobacterales bacterium
CAACAAGAATCATCGTGAAAACGTATCCCGGCAAATAGTGACATGGTTTGATAATCAATTTTAATGATTTTGAACTTTCAAAATCAGGAGATGCCTTTCAAAATGAATCTACCCGAAACCCTAAACGCCGAGTATATCGACAGCCAGTATCAACGCTGGAAAACCGATCAGAATTCAGTATCGAGGGATTGGCAGTTTTTTTTCCAGGGTTTTGAAATGGCCGGTGTCGGGAAACCATCGACCAACCTGGTTTCCGGCGATTCAAATCACGCTCTGGAACAGGCCCGCGTGGCCACGCTTATTTATCGCTACCGGGACCTCGGCCACTTGCTGGCCTGCATGGATCCGTTATCGCCCTGCCCCACCGACCATCCCTTTTTAAATCTGAATGCCTTTGATCTCTCCCATGAAGACTTGGGAAAAACATTCTTTACCCCTCAATTTTCAGATACGGCCAGTGCCACTTTAAGCGAGATTATTAAACATCTCAGGGAAACCTATTGTCGATCCATCGGTGTTGAATACATGCACCTTCAAGACCCGGAAGAACGCCGGTGGCTGCAAGAACGGATGGAACCGAATCGAAATAGACCGGATCTGAATCGAGACGACAAAATCCGGATTTTAGAAACGCTGCTCGCATCCTCGCTTTTCGAACAATTTTTAAATAAAAAATATGTCGGCATCACCCGGTTTTCCCTCGAAGGCGGCGATGTCATCATCCCCTTGCTGGATACCCTGGTGGAACATACGGCTGCCAATGGTTGCCGGGAAATCATTCTGGGAACGGCTCACCGGGGACGGCTGAACATTCAAACCAATATTCTTAAAAGGCCCTACGAAGAAATTTTCGAGGAATTTGAAAGCTGTTACGATCCGGACCAATTGCTGGGAACCGGTGATGTCAAATACCACAATGGGTATATCGCCGATCTTGACACCGCCAATCACCATCCCATGCGCATCTTTCTGGTCAATAACCCCAGCCACCTCGAGGCGGTCAATCCGGTGGTGGAAGGAATTGCCAGGGCCCGGCAGGATATGCTTCCACAAGAAAAAGATGCCGTCCTCCCGCTCTTGTTGCACGGGGATGCGGCCTTCGCCGGCCAGGGTGTGGTCACGGAAACGTTGAACATGTCCCAACTGGCGGGATATCAAACCGGCGGCACGATTCATATCGTCATCAACAACCAGATCGGGTATACCACGCTGCCGGAAGATGCCCGTTCCACACGCTACTCCACCGATGTGGCCAAAATGCTCATGGTGCCGATCTTCCATGTTCACGGCGAAAAACCCGAAGCCGTTGTCCACGTGGCCCGGCTGGCCGCCGAATATCGCAATACATTCAACAAGGATGTGGTGATCGATGTCATTTGTTATCGCCGTTTTGGACACAACGAAGGCGATGAGCCCTATTTTACCCAGCCGATGATGTACGATCGCATTCGAACGCGGCCTTCTCTGGACCGGCTATATGTAGATCATCTTCTCGAAGAAAAAACGGTTCAACAACAGGATGTGGAAAGCATCGAAAAAGAAATCAAAAATAATCTGGATGCCGCTTTCCAGGAGATTCATGACAGTACCTGCGCTTTTCCCGAATCCCGTTTTTATGAGAATTGGGACGGATTCCATGAGGACTACTCGCACCGGCCGATAAAGACCACGGTTACCAAAGCCCGACTCATCGATCTGGCCCGCAAGCTTAACCGGGTCCCGAACGATTTCAACCTCCACCCCAAACTCAAACGGTTGCTGAAAAAACGACTGACCACAGTCGAAAAAGGGACCGGAATCGACTGGGCCAATGCCGAAGCCCTGGCGTTCGCATCGTTGTTATCCGAGGGCGTTCCGATCCGCTTAAGCGGCCAGGACGTGGCACGGGGTACTTTCAGCCAGCGCCACAGCGTGCTGACCGACACTAAAACAGGAAAACCGTTTACACCCTTAAACACCATCGGCGACGATCAGGGCCGATTTGCCGTCTATAACAGCCATTTGGCCGAAGTCGGTGTGCTCGGTTTCGAATACGGATACGCCATTACCCAGCCCCATGGACTCACCATCTGGGAGGCGCAATTCGGAGACTTCGTCAACAATGCCCAGGCGACCATCGATCTGTTTATCGCCAGTGGTGAATCTAAATGGCAACGACTTTGCGGCCTGGTCATGCTGTTGCCCCATGGTCTGGATGGCCTGGGCCCCGAACATTCCAGTGCGAGGCTTGAGCGCTTTTTGCAATTGTGCGCGGATGATAATATCCAGGTCTGCAATCTTACTACCCCGGCGCAGTATTTCCATCTTCTACGACGCCAGATAAAAGCGAAATACCGAAAACCATTGGTTATCATGACCCCCAAAAGTTTACTGAGGCATCCCCTGGCGGTCTCAAATCTTTCGGAAATGACAACCGGTTCATTCCAGGCGGTCATGGATGATCCGGCTGAACCTGAAAAACCGAGTCGCGTATTGTTATGCAGCGGCAAAATCTACTACCAACTCGTCCAGCGACGCCAGGAGATAAATGCAACGGATATAGCCATTATTCGCCTGGAACAATTATATCCATTTCCCGAGGATCGGATCAAACAAGTGGCCAAACGATACAAAAATGTGAAAAACTGGGTCTGGGTCCAGGAAGAACCGGAAAATATGGGGGCCTGGCAATTTGTCCGTCCCCGGCTGGAAAGCATCACCGGAAAGCCGCTCAAATATATCGGTCGGGCAGCCGCACCCAGCCCGGCTTCCGGTTTTCCCATGATATACAAGCAACAACAGGCGGCCATTACCGATCAGGCAATTGGTAAAAGTAAGGCATAGTAAGCATATGTGTTCTTAATTACAGTGACGTACGCATATGGCTATTTGGAAGAAACGAACCGCAAAGACGCAAAGATCGCCAAGGATTTTTTTTATCGAATCGGAACCCCGGTGAAACAAAAAAAGAAACAGGTTTCACTGGGCAGGCAAACGATTCGATAGATCATTTGCCTGTCTCAATTATTTCCATATTTATTATAAACTTCGCGATCTTGGCGCCTTCGCGGTTAAAATCAGTTGAGGAGTCATCATGACCATCGAAATTAAAATTCCCAGTGTCGGTGAATCGGTCCAGGAAGCGGTTCTGGCCGAATGGTTTAAACAAGACGGTGATTCGGTTCAAAAAGACGAGCCTTTGTTTGTCATCGAAACCGATAAAGTGACTCTGGAGGTCACCGCCGAGACTGATGGGATCTTAAAAATACTAGTGCCCGAAGGAGAAACCGTTGCCATCGGCACGGTGGTCGGTACCATCGCGTCCGTCGCGGCGTCGGAAGTAAAAAAAGAGCCTTCCCCTGCCGAATCGGAGAAACCGGAGCCCCCCATCGCTCGCGAAAAACCGGAGCCGGCGGTCACCCCGCCACCGGTATCTCCTAAACCGACAGTACCCGCCGAAGTCGATGGCACATCGATTCCCCTGACGCCCTCGGTGCGGCGTCTTGTTGCTGAAAAAAACCTGGACGTATCCAAAATCAAGGGAACCGGCCCCGGCGGGAGGATCAGCAAGGGGGATATCCTGCTCTATCTGGAAAAAGCGCCCGCCGGTCTGCCGGACAAATTGGCCCCACCGGCTGCAGCTGAGGTGCCACCGACGATTCCGGATGCCGCCTTGGAAGTGCGCAAGCCCATGTCCCCGATTCGAAAACGGATTGCGGCCCGGCTGCTGGAATCCAAACAAAATACCGCCATGCTGACCACGTTCAACGAGATCGACATGAGTCGTACCATGGCCGTTCGCACTCAATATAAAGAATCGTTTCAAAAAAAATTCGGGGTATCCCTCGGATTCATGTCTTTCTTCATCAAAGCCTGCGTGGAAGCCCTCAAGGAAATCCCGGAAATCAATGCCTTTATCGACGGCAACGACTTTATTTATCATCAATACCAGCACATTGGCGTAGCCATCGGATCGGACCGGGGTCTGGTTGTTCCGGTGATCCGTCATGTCGAAAAAATGAATTTCGCCGAAATCGAGCAGGCCATTGTCGACTATGTAGCCAAGATAAAAGAAAATCGCCTGGAACTGGCCGATCTGGAGGGCGGCACCTTCACCGTCAGTAACGGCGGGGTCTACGGCTCCCTGCTCAGCACGCCGATCCTCAACATACCCCAAAGCGGTATTCTCGGCATGCACAAAATCGAAAAACGACCGGTGGTGGTGGATGATGAAATCGTCATCCGCCCGATGATGTATGTGGCCCTGAGCTACGACCATCGCATCGTCGATGGCAGGGAAGCAGTGACCTGCCTGAAGCGTATCAAGGAGTTTGTCGAAAACCCGGAACGGATCGTACTGGAGGTGTAATCATGGCAACAGAAAAAAACTATGACCTGGTGATTATCGGTTCCGGCCCCGGCGGGTACGTGGCGGCTGTTCGGGCGACCCAGTTGGGCTTAAAGACAGCCTGCGTGGAAAAATCACCCCGACTCGGGGGCGTCTGCCTGAATGTCGGCTGCATCCCCAGCAAAGCCCTGCTCGACTCCAGCGAATATTATCATTTGGCCAAAACGCATTTTGCCGATCACGGTATCAAAACCGGCCGCATCTCTTTGGATCTGCCCACGGTTATGGCCAGAAAAGATAAAGTGGTCAAGGAATTGACTGAAAATGTCCGCAAGCTGCTCGACGGTAACGGCATCGACATTATCCAGGGCACGGCCAGCCTGGTCGGAAATAATCAGGTAAAGATCGCCACGAACGGGAAAAGGTCGAAAACACTTGAAGGAAAGAACATTTTATTGGCCACCGGCAGCACGCCCGTTGAGGTTCCGGGCCTCCCATTCGATGGGGACCGGATCGTCGACTCCACCGATGCGTTGAGCTTTTCATCGGTTCCCAAACATCTGGGCATTGTCGGGGCCGGATTTATCGGCCTGGAACTGGGATCGGTCTGGCAGCGGTATGGCGCCAAGGTCACAGTGATCGAAATGCTGCCCAAAATAGGCACGACCCTGGATGGACAGGTGGCCCGGACTCTGGATCGAATCCTGCGCAAACAGGGATTTGAATTCCGCATGAGCACCCGGGTCGCCGGTGCCAAGGTAATTAAAAACAAAGTTCAAACCGTTCTTGAGACCGACGGCAAACCGTCCAAATTAGTGGTTGACCGGCTCCTGGTTTCCGTGGGCCGCCGACCACTGACCGAGGGCCTGGGGCTTGAAAAAATCGGCGTCGCCACGGATCCCGCTACCGGGCAGATTCCGGTCGATGAAACCTATCGTACCAATATCCCCGGTATTTATGCCATTGGGGATTTGATACCGGGCCCGATGCTGGCGCATAAAGCTTCCGCCGAAGGAATCGCGGCGGTGGAATGTATCGCCGGGCATGCCGGAGAGGTCAACTATGATGCCATTCCGTCGGTGATTTACACCTGGCCGGAAGTCGCCAGTGTCGGCTTGACCGAGGAGCAGGTGAAAGCGCGGGATATCCCATATTGTGTCGGTTCGTATCCCTTTTCAGGGACCGGGCGCGCCCGATGCATGGGAGAAACGGATGGATTTGTCAAGCTCATCACCCATGGTAAAACCGACCGGATCCTGGGTGTCCATATTATCGGACCCCGGGCGGCGGACATGATCGCCGAATGCGTGCTGGCCGTTGAGTTCGGGGCCAGCTCCGAAGATATTGCCCGGACCATCCACGGCCACCCGACCTTTTCCGAGGCCCTCCAGGAAGCGGCCATGGGTGTGCGGGAATGCTCTATTTATGCATCCTGATGGCGTCGTAAAAAGTCCCATCTACGGCGTTGTCGTGTTTTTTCAGACACTCGGCATACCTGGTGTATAGCCTCGTCCCTGAAAAAACACGACGCCTTGCACCCCAAGGGCACTTCCTGCGGGGCGTATATGAACCTTTTTACTTAGCCATCAGCGCACCTTTTTAATAGTTTATCCGTCTTAATGATGGATACCAGAAAGAAAAGTATGGACATTAAAATAAACAACAAGCGTCTGATTCATTCCGGCCGGGTGTTTGATTTGTATTCGGAAAATATCAGCACGGATAATGGCGTTACTTTTGATCTCGAAGTGATCCGTCATCCCGGTGCCGCGGCCATTGTTCCCATACGAGAAGACGGAGCCGTTTTACTGCTGAGTCAGTATCGGCATGCCGTGGGGCATCGGATCTGGGAAATCCCCGCCGGCACCCTCGATTTGAATGAAACGCCCGAAGCATGCGCCCGGCGGGAATTGGTGGAAGAGACCGGATTTGACGCCGATCGGTGGAAAAAATTAGGCGAAAT
>JAOZUU010000121.1 GCA_029938515.1 Desulfobacterales bacterium
GCACTGAATCCAAACAATGTGCCTCCTGTTTCTATCTTTGGCCAAACCTTTAAGCAGTTGGGGCAAGGGTCTGGCATGTTGGGACTGCCTGGTGATTTCACCCCGCCGTCTCGCTTTGTCCGGGCTGCGGTTTTCAGTGCTACCGCTATACCTGAAAAAAATGCAGAAAAAGGAATTCAACAGGTATTTCAGATCCTCAACAATTTTGACATCCCGGTAGGTGCAGCACGTGAGGTGCACGATGGTGTTATATACTTTGACTACACAATGCTGACAGTTGCGCGTGATTCGAAGAATAATCGCTTTTTCTACCATACCTACAACGACCAGACACTCCGGATGGTCGATCTCTCCAAGTTTGATCTCAATGCCAAGTCAATTAAGAAAATTAACACCAAGAGTAATCAACCAATCGTTGATATGACGGGTATGGTTAAATAGTACCGCTACGGTAGGCATTTAGGCTGTAAGAGCTCACTCCTGTGAGCGATTGAGACTGGCAATACCCAGCAGGTTCACCATTTATCGCCCGGATGGCCGGGCTCCTACAAGGTTCTTAAAAAAATGAAACTCAACACATTCAGCCAATTTACCAGCAACGCGGCCCGTTTTCACGAAATTGTCACAGTTTTTGTAAAATATGGTCTCGCCAACTGGGTTCGGGAAAAAGATCCTGAATTTATCAAGGGATTATTCAAAACCTCCAAAGGGGTTAACTTTGCCGGTGAACCGCTCCCGGTCCGGCTCCGGATGGCGCTGACCGAACTTGGCACCACTTTTATCAAGCTGGGGCAGATTCTCAGTACCCGGGCCGATCTTGTCGGCCCGGAGATTGCCCACGAACTGTCCAGGCTCCAGGCCGATACACCGGCGGATTCCAGAGAACAGGTGATCCGTACCCTGGAAAGTGAACTGGGAAAACCGCTTGAAGAACTCTTTGCCGAATTTGATTTCAATCCGTTGGGGTCCGCCTCCATCGGCCAGGTCCATAAGGCATGTCTTCATGACGGCCGGACGGTGGTGGTGAAGATTCAACACCAGGATATCGAAAAGAAAATTATTTCCGACCTGGAAATTCTGGCATCGCTGGCCCGGCTGGCGGAAAAATATGATCCAGAGCTGCGCCTCTATCAGCCCCAGGCCACGGTGGCCGAGTTTAGCCGTACCCTATCAAAGGAGCTTGATTACCTTCGGGAACTGCGGAATATGGAATTGTTTGCCCGCAACTTTGCAGACAATGAAAAGGTTCATATTCCAGCTGGGTATGGCGAATATTCCGGCAGGCGGGTATTGACCATGGAGATGCTGGATGGCTTCACTATCGCCGACACCGGGAAGTTGCAGGCCGCGAATTGTGACACGAAAGCGCTCGCCCGGACAGGGGCCAACATGTATCTCGACATGGTTTTTAGGGACCGTTTTTTTCATGCCGATCCCCATCCCGGCAATATCTGGGTTCTTCCCGGCGACAGGATCGGCCTGCTCGACAGCGGGATGGTCGGCCGGCTCGACGAAGCGCTGCATGATGAACTTGAAGCAATGGTACTGGCCGTAGCTGATAACGATCCAACCGAACTCACAGATTGTGTGATTCGCATCTGTACGCTGCCGGGCGGTTTTGACCGCAACGCCCTGCGGATCGATATTGATGATTTTCTCTCGGAGTATGTGAATCAATCTCTGGAAAATATGGATTTAGCGGCGGCATTGAATAATCTGACCGCCATCATTCGGCGTCATTATCTGATTCTGCCCACCGGTATTTCCATGCTCATTCGCGTACTGATCATGCTGGAAGGAACATCACGCCTTCTGGATCAGGACTTCAGCCTCAACGATCTGATTCAGCCCTATACCCATAAAATGATTGCCCGGCGGTTGGCCCCCAAGAGATTTTTCAGCCGGATGCGCAAGTCCTATAAAGACTGGAATCGCCTCCTGACAATGCTGCCCCGAGACCTGGAAGATGTTCTTAACCGGATGCGTGAAGGCAAATTTGATGTGCACCTGGAACATCGGCGTCTGGATGCTGTTGTGAACAGGATGGTCTATGGAGTACTCAGCGGGGCTGTTTTTCTTGGGGGTTGCATGGTGCTGAGCAGTGGAATACCACCGCTTGTAAGAGGCGTTTCAGTAATCGGTAGCGGGATTATCCTCCTTGGTTGTTTTCTCGCCTTTCGTCTGCTCCGTGCCGTGGCACGTTCCGGTAGCCTGTATAAGGAAGATGATCTGTAGCTTGATAGCAACTCGAACATCAATTATGAGCAATGAGATCCGATAAAACATGCAAAAGAAGCAGGATTGGTCTTGTCAAATGTCTGTTGTGACCGACCGTCACATTTCAGAGTCAACTCGCTCACGAAAATCCACTGGATGCATTGGGGGCGCACGCTCTGGCACCGGTTGTGCTGCTACTCAAAAAACTCGTACAGCTCATCTGTCGCTTTATCTCATTGGCACCACACTGGGGGCAATTGGAGGGTTCGTCATTTTTTGACAATACCAACTGCTCAAAAGCATGGCAGCACGCTTCACATTGATATTCGTATAATGGCATGGTGATAATCATCTCCTATTAATGGCTTAATGCTTTGAAACCGCTTCTATACACTTTGTAGAGCCGGGTTAATAATAGTGGTTACAAATTTTTCGGGTTTTGAAGTGGATTTGTTAATGAGATGCCGTGGGCTGCTTTTTTTTAAGTCTGTAATAATTATTTTTAAAAATTTGAACAATTTCTTATTTTCCTTGACCTCATAATTTAATTTTGATATTTTAGATTGAGGAATTTTTATGGTTAAAAGGGTTGATTCCCTTTTGATACCCTTTGACAAAACAATTAACTAAATGATGGAGGATATGATGAAAAAATTAGTTTTATTTGTATTATGTCTTTTCACGGCATTCTCTTTTACAGTTTCAGCAGGAGCCAAAACTTTAAAAGTAGGCCTCGATGCAGACCCTGTCTCCCTTGATCCGCAGGTACAGCTTTCCGGCGGGATGCTTCAGCTTTCACACTGGGTGTTTGACCCGCTTGTACGCTGGAACAAGGATCATAAAATTGTACCACGCCTGGCTGAAAAATGGGAAAGACTTGATGAGCTCACAGTACGTTTTTATCTTAGAAAAGGGGTTAAGTTTCATTCCGGCAACAAATTTACGGCAAAAGATATCAAATGGTCCTTTGATCGTCTGACAAAAAGTAAGGATTTCCAGGGCCTTTTTGAACCGTTTAAAGAGATAACCATTGTTGATGATTATACCATAGATGCGATCACTAAAAAGGCGTATCCCCTGCTGATTAATATGGCCACTTATATTTTTGCCATGGACAGCGAATTTTACACGGGCGAAGATGAAAAAGGCAAACCAAAAGACGCCTGTATTAAATTTGAGCATACCTATGCCAATGATCATGCCTCGGGAACAGGTCCTTTTGTGGTTCAAGAATATGAGCAGGGGGTCGTGCTGGACATGACGCGTTTCAAAGACTACTGGGATACGGCATCTCCCGGTAATGTTGACCGGATCATCCTTAAACCGATTAAAGAGAACGCCACAAGGGTTGCCGCCCTTCTTGCTGGTGATGTTGATTTTATTTCTCCCGTGCCGCCTACGGATTTTAGTAGACTTCAATCGGATCCCAAGGTTGATCTTCACACCGTATCCGGCGGACGTATCATCACCTTCCAGATGAACTTGGAAAGAGTGGACGCCTTTAAAGATGCCAAGGTCAGAAATGCGATCTGTTATGCCGTCAACAATGAGGGCATTGTTAAGAAAATCATGAAGGGAACCGCGACAGTCGCCGCCCAGCAGGGTCCCACAGGTTATGTGGGATACAAAAAGAATCTCACCCCGAGATACGACCTTGAAAAAGCCAAAGCGCTCATGAAGGAAGCGGGGTATGCCGACGGGTTTGAAATTACCATGATGGCGCCAAACAATCGGTATGTGAATGATTTCAAGATTGCCGAAGCAACCGCTCAAATGTTGAAGAAAATTAATATTACCGTAAAGCTGAAGACCATGCCGAAGGCGCAGTACTGGGAAGAGTTTGATAACCGGGCGGCCGACATGATGATGATCGGCTGGCATTCGGATACGGAAGACTCCGGAAATTTTACGGAGTTTCTGGGCGTGTGTCCTGGAAAGAAAGAGGGATACGGCATCTATAACAGCGGCAACTACTGCAACCCGAAAGTTGATGAGCTGGTATACGGGGCCCAGTCTGAAACGGACAATGCCAAAAGAAAGCAAATGCTTCAGGAAGTTGAGCAGATTCTCTATGATGACGCCGCTTTTGTGCCCTTTCACTGGCAGAACCATTCCTATGGCTCAAAGAAAAACGTGAAAACCGCGCCGATTATCAATGCGTTGAACTTTCCCTACTTTGGCGATCTTGTAGTAGAATAATCGTTAATTAGCGCCTGATCGGAAACCTGAAATAGTTATATAATTAGGAATGTTATCGGAATATTTAACAAATGAAGATTTGAGTGATGAGAGAGGAGAATTGAGAGAGGTATTTCAAGCTACTACTCCTCAATACGCATCACTCAAATCTCATATCACGTAAAACTTCAAATGGTAATGTTGTTTTAGCATATCGTTAATACACTATTATCGGCTTTTCGTTCAGGCACTGATCATATTGCGGCAAAACAAGGGGCCGTTATTAACCAGGCCCCTGAACAAAAATCCCAACTTATCAAAAAGCACCTTGTCGACAAGACACCGCTTTCCGATCTGTGCATCCCATACGGATGGCATCCCGCAGTTTTCTGCTGCTGATAGAATAAAGCCAATCTATGTTTGCATTCATTATAAAAAGGGTCTTTCAGGCTGTCATGGTCATGCTGGTCATCGGTCTGATTGGATTCTCCATCCAGAATAATATCGGGGATCCTATTCGTCCGCTGGTGGGAGAGAGAGTCTCTCCCGAAGAGCGGGCTGAAATGGCGGAGAAACTTGGTCTGAATGACCCGTTTTTTACACAATACATACGGTTTATTAAAAAAGCCCTCCACGGGGATCTGGGAATATCATTTATTTACCACAAGCCCTGTACGGAGGTTATTTTAAAGCACGCGCCCGCCACCATAGAGCTTGTTCTGGGGGCGGCTCTGATTATTCTGTTGATATCACTGCCCCTGGGGGTGTATACGGCATTAAAACCCAGAAGTATCTACTCCAAATTAATCATGGGTTTTTCCACCCTTGGTGTTTCTATCCCCGTATTTTTAACCGGTATCATGCTGATCTATCTTTTTGCGGTCACCCTGGGCTGGCTGCCGTCCTATGGACGGGGGGAAACCGTCGATATTTTCAATAACGGTTACTGGAAAAGCGGTCTTTTCACCATTGACGGATTAAAACACCTGATTCTCCCCAGCATGTCGCTGGCCTCTATCATGCTGCCGTTATACATACGCCTGATCAGATCCGAGATGATGGAGGTACTGGAAACGGAATATATAAAATATGCCTGGGCCAAGGGGTTGTCCCCCATGCGTATCTGGCTTGTGCATGCCTTTAAAAATACCCTGTTGCCCGTGGTGACGGTTTTCGGCCTGCAGATCGGCATTATGTTCGCTTTTACCATCCTGACGGAAACGGTGTTTCAATGGCAGGGAATGGGATTTATGTTTCTTGATGCGGTGCAACGGGCGGATATCGCGCTGTTAAACGCCTATCTGGTTGTCGTCGCCAGTGTGTTTGTCCTTGTAAACACCGTCGTTGATATTTTTTATGGGTTTATTAATCCCACTGTTAGAATAACCGGGAAAACATGACGAAATTCCAACAGTTCAAAGAGTCCTATTTTTTATACAGCTTTAAGCGTGACAAAGTGGCCATGACCAGTTTTATTATTCTGGTCATACTGCTGACTCTGGCGGTCATCGCACCCTGGATTGCCCCCATGGATCCGTATGATGCCTATAATATCGACATCATGAATTCTGAAATTCCGCCGGCCTGGAGCGACGGTGGAGAATCCCGATTTCCCTTGGGAACGGATAATATGGGCAGGGATATGTTCTCTACCATGCTGTATGGTCTGAGAACGTCCATCATCATCGGTGTGGGGGCGGTGACGCTGCAGGCCGTTCTGGGCATACTTGTCGGCCTTACGGCGGGGTTTATCGGCGGCAAAACAGATGCCGTTCTGATGAGAATGGCCGATATCCAGTTTTCATTTCCCTATCTGATGGTGGCTATCCTGGTGTCGGCGATCTTTCAAATGGTTTTCGGTATCGGCAGATATGAAGAGCTTGCCGTTCCGCTGCTGGTGATTATCATCGGCTTTGCGGAGTGGCCCATGTATGCCAGAACCATTCGTGCTTCCGTCATCGGGGAGGTAAAAAAAGAGTATGTTGAAGCGGCCCGCATCATCGGTTTGCCAAGATGGACCATCATGGTGCGGCATGTGCTGCCCAACTCTTTGACATCCGTCATGGTCATATCCACCATTCAAGTGGCCAATGCCGTTATGAGTGAAGCCGCCCTCTCTTTTCTGGGCCTGGGGATGCCGGTCACCCGACCATCCCTGGGATCTCTGATTCGATCCGGGTTTGATTATATCTTTTCCGGCTCATGGTGGATTACCATTTTCCCGGGGATCTGGCTGATACTGTTTGTCCTGGTGATTAATCTGCTGGGGGACTGGGTCAGGGATGTCCTCAACCCGAAGATCTATAAGGAATCGTAATTCCAAGATGCCTCATCTTCTCGAAATCCATGACTTGGAAGTCAAATTTGCACTAAGATACGGTGATATCACCGCCATCGACGGTGTCAGTTTTACCCTGGACAGGGGTGAAAAGCTGGGGATTGTGGGCGAGAGCGGCGCCGGCAAATCCGTCACCGGCTTTTCCATCATTAATCTGATCAGCAAACCGGGATATATCTCCAGGGGAAAGATATTTTTCAAGGGAGATGAAATCTCCTCATACCCGGATGAAAAGATGCGCACCATCCGTGGAAACGCCATCAGTATGATTTTCCAGGACCCCATGATGACCCTGAATCCCGTTTTTACCGTCGGATTCCAGATGATCGAAACCATCCAGGCCCACCGGAAAATATCAAAAGGTAACGCCGCCAAAATCGCCCTGGAAAAATTAAAAAAGGTGCATATCCCTTCCCCGGAAAAAAGACTGGACCAATATCCCCATGAGCTGTCCGGCGGCATGCGCCAGAGAATTATCATTGCCATTTCCCTGCTCACCGATCCTGCCATCATCATTGCGGATGAGCCCACCACCGCCCTTGATGTGACCATCCAGGCTGAAATCATGGATCTGCTCCAGGAGTTGTGCGCATCGGATAAGATGGCCTTGATACTGATCACCCATGATCTCGGGGTGGTATCCCAGGTAACGGAAAAAATTGCCGTCATGTATGCTGGTAAAATCATTGAATACGGGCCAACGGATCAGGTTGTAATGCATCCGGTCCATCCCTACACCGAGGGCCTGATCAAGTCGATCCCGGGCACGATGATAAAGCATGGTGAAGACCTTGTTCAGATCCCCGGAATGATGCCGACCTTGACAGATATCCCCCCGGGATGTGCCTTTAACCCCCGATGCCATTTAAAGCGAGGTATCTGTACTGAAAAGAGACCGGCGCTTAAAGAT
>JAOZUU010000122.1 GCA_029938515.1 Desulfobacterales bacterium
AGCAGCTGCCCTTGGCGCCGTCACAAAAACCGCCGCCGATAGCGGAAATAAAATTGTTGTATGCGCCGCTGAAAAGATCCAGCCGGTTTTTCAAATACAAAAGACCGCCGACAACGCCGGCGCCGGCCGCATACTGAGCCCCGCATACCGAAGAGACCTCGCCGAAACGGGAAGTGATCAACACGGTCAACAGGATTGAGACCAAGACCCCTTTGAGCTCCAGCACTTCTCCCAGTTGATTGTTCCGCGCGTGGACAACCACCGGGATCATGCCGGTCAACCCTTTGTTGCCGGAACCGGCGCAGCTCATCACCGGAATCGGATCACCGCTCATGCGTGCGTAAATAGCCCCCATAACAAGGGAATCGACATTCCCATCGCCCCGGATGTATTTTCGACCATGCTCGGCCGCCGCCATGTTATAAGCAATCCCCTGTCGTACTGTTGATCGCAGGGTTTCGTCAGCGAAGAGATTTTCAACCAAACCCGGCCATTTTTCGGGCGAATAAACGGAGATATCAAACTCGGAAGTTTCGGATTGGGCATCGGCTTCGGGTGCATGATCGTCCATAATCGTCTGTCCGTCCACTATCAATCGGGCAACATGGGTATGACTCGCTTGTATTGCCGCCTCAACCGTGTGATGCCGACCGGTAGCGGTAATACCGATAAACAGGGTCTCCAGATCCAGCAATTCGGTTGTAATGAGGTCTCGCTTGTGAAGTTCTCCGGCACGATTGATCGTTTCCGCATTTAATCCTGAGAAAATGGAGAGCCTTTTTTCAGGGCAGCCCATGACAAACCCCAAGAGCAGTGCCCATTCGCTCCCCCTCAGATCACCAGCGTTGGGAATTCCGGCGCCAAACGCATTTTTATAGGTGCGCTGGTCAATTTTCAGCTGAAATGATTGCGGGTCCTCTCCCAAATGTTTACCGGCAAGACTCGCGCAAAAAGCGATGGCCGCGGGTTCCGTGCATCCCGATGTGACTTCAAGGGAATTTAGAATTATCTGGGTGAATGTATCCATGATGACATCCTTATTTATTTATCGAAAGAATAAGATGATCGTATAATATAACTTCATACATTGGAATACAATTTTTCCTCGTTTGACTTCCACCGGTTGATTTGGTAACCGCTTTTGAAACACCCGCTGAGATTGAAATATCAGAAGGAGAAAGGCGAAAAAATGGCGCACTTAGAACAAATCGAAAAACAATCGGAAATAACCTATTACCAGCTGAAAGACAATAATGACAGCCCGGTCGAACGCTATGTAATTTCCACGCCGGAGACCCGGAAGATCTGTAACGTCCCTGAGCTGGTCGGTGTGGAATATACCAATCACATGCTGAAGGCCATGGTATCTGCCTTTAAGCATCTTCCCGATCGTGAGTCCCTTCTGAAAATCCCTCAGGAACAATTTTGTATTTTTACTTTTCTACGCGGCGGATTGAACTTTTCCCTGCGCGAGGCGCTTTACCACGCGTATGGATTCAATAAGCATGCCTCGGCCTTCATGACCTCGCAACGCAAGCTGGTTGATGGCAAGTGGCATATCCGGGAAAACCAGTACCGCAAATTAAAAATTCCCGATAATGCCACCCTCCTGGTGGGGGATGTGGTGGCCACCGGGACGACTCTGGACATGGGGTTCAGCATTTTTCTGGATCATTTGCGAATCAATCGGAGCCGTCTGAGCAACCTCATTTTTTTTACAATCGGGTGTGGAAATGCTGAAAAAATTCTTAAAACCGTGGATCGAAAACTCCGTCGGATGAATCCGGTTTATGGCCGAACAATTATTGTGTATATCGAAGGCCGTTTTGGCATGGCTGATAATGACACCCCCCTCAGAATTCGAATTCCGGGGACGGATCTGGTTAGAATAAACGCCCTGGTCACGCCAGAATTCGCCCTGTCCCAGTATGAAGATGTGGCCTATCCCATGGAACGTTGCACGATTTACGACGCCGGCTCACGATCTTTCGACATATCCGAATACATGCATGATGTTGTCGATTACTGGAAACAAACCCGATCCCTGGCCAAAACCGGTTTTACGCTCTACGACGCCTTAAAAGAAAGATGGCCGGAAACCAACTGGCAGGATTTTACAACATTTTTAGATAAAGCGGGCCAAATGTGGCCTGGCACGGATAAAAAAACCATTGCCCGGCTACACGCGGCTTATGAAAAACGGTGGGCTAAAGCGTTCAAAAAGAAATCCAAAACCAAAGAGGCGCTTATGGAACTATGCGACCGGCGGTTGGCGCAACTGAACGGTTAAACTATTGCTGTTTCCCTGGCAAGTACGCCTTGTATACACCTGGAAAGGAGTCGGCAATCGCGACCGCACCGGCAACCTTCCGGTAAAACCCGAACCCATCCCTGTTAACCCAACCGATGATTGCATAACCGTACCCCTTTAATTTCATATCCAGCAGACTGGTAAGCAGCAACGCTTTTCCGGTTCCGTTACCACGATGGGGAGCTTCCACGCCGATGGGGCCGCAGAATCCCAGGGCCGTCGCGTCGTAACAACAAAATCCGATGATTCGGTTTTCTCGGATCGCTACAAAGCAACTTTTCGGGGAAGACATGATCGCCATTTCCGTTTCATCGACCCATTCGTCGCCGAAATGTTTTCCCACCCAATCGATCACAGGTTGTTTTTCGCCGCCAAGGGGTTTGCGGATCGTAATCCCCCGGGTCTCCTGTTCTGCAAGAAAAGACCGGCTGTCATCAAGGTCGTACAGCTTCACAAGCATATCGGCCCGGTCCATATGGTTGCTCCTTGTTACTTATTTCGAATTCATCGTTACGTGGATCGCCCAAACCCCCAGGAAAACGACTGTTTGAACATTTCGTGACCGCCAACCCGTACGCCGTGAAACATCGCCTCCGCCATCTCCGTTGAGTCTGTTAATCTGGCGACGTGGATCAGTAGCTCCGCATCCGCCACCAGCCTCTCCACATTTTCACCCGGACGCCCGGCCCAGTATTTTAGATCGTGTAAAAAACAGGCCGAATACAGATTTTTCCCTTTCCAGGAATTGACCCATAACGAGCAACCGTCGCTCTTGAACGGTTTCGGTGGCGGATCCTTTTCAATTTTAGCCCACAGGTCATGCAAGCCGTAAGCTTCGCATATCTCTTTTATTTTTGGAAGTGGGACTTCTTCGTCTTTCTTCGGCAGCTCCATTCCGTTTTTCCCCCTCTTAGGGCCGCGGAAAAATTAAATCCACCATCTTACTTGTCTTTTTGCCCGTGTTCCGCGTTACGTCGCTGGTTACATACAACCAGTATGAAACCAGCGACGCGCCTTGAACACGAACAAAAATCCGGCGTTATCCCAGTGGATTTTATTTTTTCCGAGGCCCTTAAACCGTAAGCATATTGACACTTCTTACGAAATCATCATCGATTGCAGTTTCTATGCGGAGCGCATAAATAGATATACTTCCCATACAATTACGCTGCCGAAAACCAGGGCCACCATGATAAATGAGAATCGGCCGGAGCGAAATCGCTGGGCAATGGCTTCTTTATAAAGCAGCAAAATAAAAATGGATGCGACGGTAAGCATGTATTTTACGAAAAGGAAGGTTTTAGTGCCAATATCCAGATAAACGGCAAGGATGGGGTTCATCTCCTGGGCCCCGTGCTCAGCCACTAAAATCAACGTCAGCAGGCCATCCAGCAGACTCAGGCCTACAATCGCCATGATCACCACAAAAAGCGATTTGCCATATCGATCCAGACAAACGGGGCGCCTGCGATCATCTTCCCGCCGAACGCCGATCCTGTTTCCCCTGGTAAAAAGCTGCTGATACCAGGGCACATCCAGCAAACGCCGGTCTTTGCCTAAACGCCGTTCAATTCCGTCGTAGTCCGACACGCATACACCTCGCTTCAGAGACTCGGTAAAAATAATTATCCGCAGCGCTTTGCGGATCGTGTGGTTTTTTACCTCCATTGATCTGCCGGTATTACAAGCAAATAGCGCGCCAATCCCTGTTTCTAATAATTGGTTTCTAATAATTGGTTATTAATCAGATGGTTATTTTCAAGGGGTTATTTTGAGATGGGAAAAATAGGAAAAAATTTGGCTATTGTATGACATAATTTTCATAATGAGACATTTGAAAACGGTCTCCCGGGTAAGGCCCCGGAACAGGAAAAATGTCTATCGATCATTTCCTCTCGTTTTGATCTTCTCCATCGGTCGTTACTACCGCCGGCAGAACGTCCTTGAAGGCCGTGCCGTAAATTTCCCAGATTGTTACAAACAGTGCGGCCAGGATCGGTCCGATAATGACTCCGACAATACCAAAAAACGAGATGCCTCCCAGTGTGGCAAACAGGATCAGTAAATCATGCATTTCGGTATCTTTTCCAACCAAACGCGGCCGGAGGATATTATCGATACTGCCGACCACCACACCGCAGAAGACCGCCAGACCGATGGCTTTGATCCAATAGCCGCCAGCAGCCAGAATGATGGCCGCCGGCACCCAGACCAGCGCGGTGCCGATACCCGGAATAATGGAAAGCACCGCCATGATGGTTCCCCAGAAAACGGCGCTTGAAATACCCACAACGGCAAAGGCCAGCCCGGCCAATCCCCCCTGGAGAACACCGATCACCGCCGTGCCTTTCAGGGTGGCCCGGGTAACCGAGGTAAACTTGTCGAGCATGCGGCGCTCGTCCCTATCCTCCAGGGGCAGGTAGTAAAGAATCTTGTTGAGCAGCCGGTTTCCATCAATCAGGAAAAAAAACATGGCGTAAAGAAAAACAAAGGTCAGCAGAAAAAAATTCATCGTTCCCATGGTGACCGACGACAGGCCGTTGATAAAAAATTTACTGATGATGCCGACAACTTCCCCGGCTTTGCGGATAATGGTTTCCCGGTAGGGTAAAATCTGCTCGTAAAAAGGAATTGAACTGAGCATATCGGGAAAAGCCGCCGGTTCGGTGTTGAGTTTTTCAACCAGGGGCGCCACCGATTGTCCCACCTTGATCGCCTCTGTGGTGATAACACCCAACAGCCCGCCCAGAGGCAGGATCAATACAATGATGAACACGAGCAACGTCGTTATCGATGCCAGGCTCCGGCGGCCACCCAGCCATTTTTCGAATCGGCGATAGAGGGGGTGGGCCATGGCCGAGAAAATACCGGCCAGCAGCAGGGCCATTAAAAAATGGCGGACCATCGCCAAAAAAAGGACGGAAATAACTAAAACCAGTAACAATAAGGTCGTTTTATTGATGGCATTGCGTGTCATGGCATTAAAAACCCTGTTTTTTCTCGTTGATGACCGGCTCCCGGCGGGAGTTCTGTTACGAATCGCGAGGTTATCCTGTAACCCGCAACCCGAAACCCATCTCCTATCCACCGGCCAGAAGAAGCGTCAGATGGATATCATCGCCATCTTTCACCGGTTTGGCCAGTTCGTCGGGATAGGCGCTTTCCATGTTCAAATAAATTTCAACTTTGCGGGTCAGTTTGCCGTCGTTGTTAAACAATTCAGGTTTCATGTCGGGAAATTGTTCGACCAGGCTCGACAAACACATTCCCACCGTAGCCCCTTTTGTTTCAACCACGCTTAATCCATCGGTGTACTGACGATGGGTCTTATGGATATGAATTTTTACGCTCATGGCGTGTTCCCTTTCTTAGCGCGCATCACCATATTAAATATCCGATGCGATGATGCTAAAATACGCCTGATCCGTATATTTTTCAAGTTGCCGACCGATATTAAATGCGCAGGTCATGGATCATCTTTATAAAAACACTCGGGACCAGCAAAGAGGAAAAGGCTATGCGACCCACCATTTGTGCCATGATATCCGCTATGATAGCATCATTTATTGTTTGTGCCTTGGCGCCGTTGCGGCTATTTTTTCCAGTTTATCCGGGCTATAATTTGGCCAGGGCAAGGATTGACAAATGAGATTATAGGCATATTTTTAGGAATTAATCTTCAGCCTTCAGCCTTCAGCCTTCAGCCTTCAGCCTTCAGCCTTCAGCCTTCAGCCGTTGGCTATCAACGTTAACAAAACCGGAGAAAAGGAGATCCAGATGAAAAAATCACGTCTAAGAACCGTTGTTTGTTTCGCGGCTTTGATCACATTGATGATCAGCGCCCCGGCATTTGCCGCCGAAAAACCCAACATCCTCGTCATCTGGGGCGACGACATCGGCCAGTCCAACATCAGCACCTACACTCACGGGCTGATGGGATACAAAACCCCCAACATCGACCGCATCGCCGAAGAAGGCATGACCTTCACCGACTATTACGGAGAGCAGAGCTGTACTGCCGGACGTTCCAGCTTTATCATTGGGCAGTCTGTTTATCGTACCGGACTTTCCAAGGTTGGTCTGCCCGGAGCCAAGGAAGGAATGCAGGAGGTAAATCCCACCATTGCCGGCCTGCTCAAGGCACAGGGGTATGCCACCGGACAGTTTGGCAAAAATCATCTGGGTGATCGGGACGAAATGCTGCCCACCAACCACGGATTTGATGAATTTTTCGGTAACCTCTACCACCTCAACGCCGAGGAAGAGCCGGAAAATGAGGATTACCCAAAAGACCCTGAATTTCGTAAAAAATTTGGTCCTCGTGGAGTCATTCATTCCTTCGCTGACGGCAAGATCGAGGACACCGGTCCCCTCACCAAAAAGCGGATGGAGACCGTTGACGACGAGACCTCGGATGCAGCCATTGATTTTATTCAGCGTCAGGTCAAAGCGGGTAAACCCTTCTTTGTCTGGTGGAGCGGAACACGTATGCACTTTCGCACCCATGTGAAAGAAGAGCTGCGCGGCATTTCCGGTCAGGATGAATATTCCGACGGCATGGTGGAACATGATATGCACATTGGTAAATTTCTCGAGGTACTGGACGAGCTGGGTATTGCCGATAACACCATCGTCTTTTACTCCACCGACAACGGCCCCCATATGAATACCTGGCCCGATGCCGCCATGACTCCCTTCCGTGGTGAGAAAAACACCAACTGGGAAGGTGGCTGGCGTGTGCCCGCCATGGTGCGATGGCCCGGAAAAATTAAACCTGGAACCTGGTCCAATGAGATAATGCACCATATGGACTGGCTACCAACCTTTCTGGCCGCAGCCGGAGAATCTGATATCAAAGAAAAACTGAAGGCGGGCGGCGTTTCTGCCATCAACCGTACCTACAAGGTACATCTTGACGGCTATAACTTCCTGCCCTATCTCACAGGCCAGGAAGAAAAAGGCCCCCGTGATGAGATCTTCTACTTCACCGACGATGGTGACCTGAGCGCTCTACGCTATAAAGACTGGAAGGTAATCTTTCTGGAGCAACGTGCTGAGGCCACTTTCCAGGCCTGGCGTGAGCCCTTTGTTCCGCTACGTATTCCACTGCTGGAAAATCTGCGGCGCGACCCCTATGAGCGTGGCATGATTACTTCCAACACCTATGATGACTGGTTTCTCGACCGTGTCTACCTGCTGGTGCCGGCCCAGGCCTATGTGGCCAAATTTCTGGAGACCTTCAAGGAATTTCCGCCAAGCCAAAAAGCGGGCAGCTTCAACCTGGACAAGGTTATGGAGTCACTGTCTAAAGGAGGTTC
>JAOZUU010000123.1 GCA_029938515.1 Desulfobacterales bacterium
AGATTATGACGTGTTGTAAGATCAGCTGGAAGGTTAAGATGGTCACAAGGGGTCTATTACGAGGCCTTTGAAGAATGATGAAATTCGCAATTATCGAAAAAATCGCAAAAACCCGATTTGTCCGCAAGGCTATCGATGACCGGGCCGATCTGAGCGCATTTCGTCAAAAACCGACCCCGAGAATTCTTTTGGGGATTTTTCTCATCGCATTTTCATATGTCATCGCCTGGCCCGCTATCGGCGCTTTGGGAATACTGTCGGTCTACATGGAGAAACCGCTGATCTTGATCATCGGAGGGCCGCTGACGTACGTGTTGTCCCACCTGGTATTTCTGCTGGGCATGGTATTGGCCGGTGCTGATTATACCATCATTTTTCTGCGATGGGCCGCCAGGGTCACGGTGGAAAAATATATTCCGCCCGGCAAGCCTACTGAGTCCGGCCGAAGCTGAAACTGCTATACTTTTCCACCACGAATCCACCCGGGTGGTTGCAGTCGTCCGCCGCTGACATCGCGCATCCGCACACCGGCTGCCAGTTCATAAAGGCGTCCCCCGCTGTCATAAATCCAAATGTCGAAAATGAGGATATCCGTTTCTGTGTGGATCGGAACCAGTCGTGAAAAATAGTGCTGACCGGGGCAAGCGGGCGATACCACCACGCGGTGGTCCAGCCCAACCGGGAAGGCGACAACGCCGGAATAACGCTGGGCCCAGACACAGGCGGCATGAAAGGCGGCATCCAGAGGGAACGGGGACCCCAGAGGTCCTTCAGGTTTTATTTCAGGTGAACGAATCGCTGCCAGGGCGCCGTCCGGTGAAATAATCAGTTTGTCGCACAGGTTCCGGTAGGCCCGTCCGAAGGGGACGAGTTCGTCGTAAATACGATCGGGCGAAATTTGGATACAGGTTCCCTGCAGGCTCGCGGCCGGAACCGGTGGCAATTCGGCAACCTCGGCATCGTGCTTGGATAGGGAGAGAGTGGCATGGATCTTGATTCGGCTCATGGCGGCTTTTTTGAGCCGGGTCCGGGTCAACAATGCTGCGCTGAGATCCATATTCTCATGGGTGGAAACCTCGACAAATGCAGGGATGGATGCAGCCTCGGACGGCAAAAACAGAAATTTATCAAACCGAACCGCGATCATCCGGTTCACATGCATATCCGGTTGACACCGCTTCACGGTGGCTGCCAGGGTCTGCATGGCTTCCACGGCCGGATAGATCGCCCGTCCCTCGAATCGATGGTCCCACAGGTACGGACGGAGCGGAATGTCCACCGGCAAACGCCGGGATGCGATTATTGGGGAAAATTTTCCCATAGCAAAGCCGTCTTTTTGTCCACCTCAACGGGTGTACCTTTTGAATTAACGGCACAGTGGCGGGTAAATCCCTTACAGGCAATTTCCTGGCTTTCCTCGTGGATAATCACGTAATCGAACCGCAGCCAAACCCGCTTCAATAGTGTCGGACGGGTCAATATCCACATGTTGTCGTCGTAATATAACGGCCGAAAATAGCTGACGCCCACCTCGATAACCGGGTAGACATAACCGCTTTCCTCGATTTCCCGGTACGGGTAAGCCGCCTCGCGCATCAGCGATGCCCGCCCGAATTCGAAATAGCGCAGGTAATTGGCATGGTATACGACCTGGGAACGATCTGTATCCGCGTACAAGGTTCTCAGACTGCAGCGATGCCACACCAGGCCTTCGATGGCATCCCGAATGTAGGAATCATTACCGCTCATGGGGACCGGGACGAATGGACCGGGCTTCATCACATCCCCCTGAAAACGATGCAGCAGTTCGTGCCGCCGAATCCGAAAGCATTGGAGAGGAAAAATTCATAATTGTGCCGGCGGACGGCATTGGGAACCACGTCGACATCGGCCAGTTCAGGATCGAGGATATGATTGACCGTGGGAAGAATGAGACCTTGCCGCATGGCTTCGATTCCCAATGCGGCCTCGATGGCCGCCGAAGCCCCCAGGGTATGACCCAGCTGGGACTTATTGGAAGATACCGGAATTTTTTCCAGCCGGCGGCCGAATATGGATCGCAGGCACTCTATTTCGATGCGATCGCCTTTGCTGGTGGATGTTCCGTGGGCGTTCACATAGGCGATGTTTCCGGGCTCTAATTCAGCATCGGCAATCGCGTCATGAATGGCGCGAATAATCGTCTCGGGATTGGGCAAGGTAATATGGTGGGCATCGGAAGTCCATCCGACCCCCATAATCTCGGCCTTTGGGTCCAGTCCCCAGGTTGTCGCCATCTCCTCCGCCGCCAGCACGATCACGCCGGCGCCCTCCGAGAGAACGATGCCTCTGCGATCGACACTGAACGGCCGGGACGCCTGGGTGGGGTCCTGATACGCCCGGTCATCGGGATCGATCCGGATGGTGGCCATCATATTGGCAAACCCCTGGATGATTTCGGGTGTCAGGCAGGTATCGACTCCTCCGGCCAGTACAAAATCGCAGTCGCCGTCGCGGATCATGCGGGCACCGATGCCTATGGCGTGGTTTCCCGACGCACAGGCGCCCTGGGGGGAAAATATCGGGCCGGTGAAGCCAAGCAGCATGCCGGCTTTACCGGCCGGCAAGTTGGCGCACAGGTTCGGGAGCAGGTAGGGGCTCACTTTCAAGGGGCCCTGGTTGACATAATTGTCCATGGCTACCCGGTAGGCATCGGCACCGTTCAGGGCGGAGCCGATCAGGCAGGCGGTGCGGGGACCTGTTTCCCGGTTGATGTGCAGGCCTGATCGTTGCAGGGCCTCTTTGCAGACGGCCATGGTGAGGAATATATAATCCGCATTCCAGTTATAGGCCTCTTTGCGATCCATGAAGTCGAGCGTCATGGGTTCCCAGTCCGGAATTTCACCCACGACATTGGCCCGGGAACTCGTCCGGCACCGGGTCAGCCGCCTGAAGCCGGCTTCTCCCCGTACGGCCCGCTGCCAGGTAAGGTCAAACGTTTTTCCCAGGGGGGTGGCCGCCCCGTAACCCACAACAAAGACACGTCTGTTTTGAGGTGCTTTCATCCGTCAAATTCAAGTGATCCGACGGAAAATCAGGCAAGCATTGCATCCGCCGAAACCGAACGCATTTTTTAATACAAACTCCTGATCGAGTCTGTGCGCGCTCGCGGGTATACAATCCAGCATCAGTTCCGGGTCCGGTGTGTAGTTAATGGTCGGGGGCAAAATGCCGCTGCACATACTTTCCATGGCAAAAATCGACTCAATGGCACTGGAAGCCCCCATGGCGTGACCGATCATGGACTTGTTGGCGGTCACCAGAGGCAACCGGTTTCCGAACACCGCATGCAGGGCCCGGCTTTCAACCCTGTCACCGACCCTGGTCGATGCGGCGTGGGCGTTTACAGAGGCGATAGCATGCATTGATACCCCTGCATTGTCAATACTTTCAGTGATGCAGCGGGTCACGGTCTCCAGGTGGGGGGCCACATAATGATGGGCGTCGGATGTCATGCTCCAACCGGATATCTCGATGGCATAATCCAGCCCATGGGTTTTGGCAAACGCCTGGGTGGTCAGAATGATCGCTCCCGCTCCCTCCGAGATGACGAAACCCCGCCGGTCGATGGAAAAGGGGCGACTGGCCCGGGTTGCCGGCGTTTGTTTTGATCCCGGTTTGAACTGGTAAGCACCGTTCATGGTGGCAAACCCGGCCACAATCGGCTCCACCAGTGCAAAATCCGCTGCACCGCAGATGGCCACATCGGCCTGCCCCGACTGGAGCAGCATGGCCCCCACAATCATCGAAGTGACACCGGTGGCACAGGCGGTGATCGTCGATAATATGGGTCCGGTGGCACCAGTCAAAATCGAGACCTTACCCCCTACCATATTGATGCATGCATTGGAGTTTGCATAGGGCGGCGGCAGTTTATTGTCGGCTATTAACCGCCGGTCGGCATTTAAAACGGCATCCTGCCCGCCCACGGCCGAGCTGAACGTCACGGCCACCCTGGGAGCCAGATCCGGTGTGATGTCGATACCACTTTTTGCCAGGGCGCGATGGACCACCAGCAAGGCATATTTGAATAGGGGCGACGGCCAGAGGGCCAGTTTGCGGGGACTCAAAAAAGGGTATGGATCGGTATCGATCTCCGCCACTTCCCCGGAAATATGAACAGGAAAATCCGGCCTTAAGGGAAACCGGGTCAGCGGCCCGATCCTGCTTTCCCCTTTTACCGCCCGCCGCCACTGGGTTTCTAAATCCGTTCCCAGCGGGGAAACCGCATCATATCCGACAATGACGACTTTTTTCGATAACATGGTTCAGATGACCTAAGCTAAGCGAATCGATTTGTTGTCCCACTCGGGGAATGGGAGAAAAACCCTCGCCTTTACCTGCCTGCGCCGAAGCTTCGGCGCAGGCAGGGGCGAAAACCATAGTTTAATTATTGGTGCCACTCCAAGGGTTCCCCGGTAGCGGGATCTTCGTTTCACTACGACAAGTAAGGGCATAGTCGAATTTTCCACGACCCCTTGACCCCTTGAATCCCAAGCTTTCAGCTTTAGCCAAAGCTTGTTGACTATATCCGGGGCGTAAATTCGATGGTAGATCGTATTCTTCCGACTGATGGAAATCAAGTAAAAGTCCCGTTGAATGATGTCACGGCATGGTCACCGAATCTATAGTCGGGTGGGAGCCTCATGCTGGTGGGACATCTGCCTTTCATGGAAAAAACCATCGGTTTGCTGACTGCCGGCAATGCGGTATTATCCGTATTAAATCAAATATGTTTATTGTTCTTTCCAATCATTTGGCTATATAAAACTAAATATTTAAAAAAAACAAACAAATATTTTGTTGACAGCCAATATTTTGTATATTATGGGGTCAATTATGCTGGAACGAAATCTTGAGTTGTTAAAACGTTTAGCGAAGGGAATTGTAAGCGTATTTGGCGACAGGTGCGAGGTGGTGATACACGATTTTGGCGATGTTACACAGTCCTTGGTACATATGGAGGGTAATGTGACCAATCGCACCATCGGCACTCCCATCACCGATTTGGTTTACCGGCTGGTCAATGAATTTGGCGACCAGGTTCCTGATAAAATCGGATATAAAAGCACCACCGACACCGGGCGGGTGCTAAAGTGTTCAACGATCTTTGTGCGGGATGATAACGGCAAACCAGAAGGCTGCATCTGTCTCAATTTTGACGTCACCGATTTTATCTTCCTGTCCACGGCTTTTTCCGAACTTAACCCTCTTAGCGACGACAATAGTAACCGCAGGCACAAGGAGGAGCGTTTTTCCAAAAGCTTTCCCGAAACCATGGAATCGGTGATCGATTCAACCCTATCTAAGCATAGGAAAATGCCCGCTATGATGGACAAGGCGGAAAAGAAGCAATTGATTCGGAGACTCGATAAAGCCGGTGTATTTTTAATGAAGGGTTCTGTGAAGTATTTGGCAAAGGTTTGCGGGGTCTCACAATACACGATTTACAACTATCTCAAAGAGGTACGCGAGACGTAGGGTTCGCGAAAAAGTCAACAATTTTCGGTTAAGGACGAAGGACCCCGTTTCGGGCTCAAGGATTTTAAAGTCCTGGGAGATCCAGCGCGGCCTTCCAAGCGGGTATGTATGCTGCGCGGACTTTCTGGCATCCAAGGGCATGCGCATCCTGGCCAATCCGTTGCGCGGAGATGCCCCGGTGGGGGCAGGTGAATCGGGCTCGCTTGGAGTCGGATTGATGGAGGTGTTGGCCAACAATGCAAAGTTTGAGGACCTCAAAGACGCTATTGGGATCGATCGGAATTCCACGCTGCTATGTTTTAATACTGAAGGCGCCACGGATCCGGTCATCTATCGGGAGATTATCTGGCACGGGAAATATCCATCTATGGAGTAATGGCAGATATAGTCTTCCAGATAAAGTTTTTGGACTGCGTTATCGGTCGCCCCCCTTCGACGACGTACGGGGGTGTACGCCTTACTCAGGGGGGCTCCCTCTAGCCTTGCCAAAAACATTATCTGAAAACCTATAGTTCAGAACCAGGTGCGTGCGAAAAGACGAAATATTCATAAGGCCATGGAGGAGGAGACAGTCCAATGACATCGATCGATTTTAATAAGATCAATGATCTGGCCGAGAACTACAAACCAGAAATGACCCGGTTTTTGCGAGATATGATCAACCTGCCCAGTGAGAGCGGCCAGGAGAAGGCGGTTGTCCTGCGGATCAAGGAAGAGATGGAGAAGGTTGGATTCGATAAAGTGGAAATCGATCCCATGGGTAACGTCCTGGGCACCATCGGCAACGGCAAGCGGTTGATTGCCATGGATGCTCACATAGACACCGTGGGTGTGGGCAACAAGGACAACTGGGAATTCGACCCATACGAAGGTTACGAAGATGACGAGGTAATCGGCGGCCGCGGCGCTTCAGACCAGGAAGGCGGTATGGCTTCCATGGTCTACGCGGTCAAGATTATCAAGGATCTGGAACTGGAAGGCGACTACACCCTGGTGGTGGCCGGTACCGTTCAGGAGGAAGATTGCGATGGTTTGTGCTGGCAGTATATTATCAAGGAGTCGGGACTGAAGCCGGAATTCGTGGTTTCCACAGAGCCCACCGACGGCGGTATATACCGGGGCCAGCGGGGTCGCATGGAAATAAAAGTGGAAGTCAAGGGCGTCAGCTCCCACGGCTCTGCTCCAGAGCGCGGCGTCAATGCCATCTTTAAAATGGGCCATATCCTGGGTGAACTGGAAGCGCTGCACGGTCGCCTGAAAAGTGATGATTTTCTGGGCAAGGGTTCGCTCACCGTCTCCGAGATTTTCTACACGTCGCCGTCGCGCTGTGCGGTGGCAGACGGCTGTACCATCTCAATCGACAGGCGCCTGACCACCGGGGAAGACAGAGAACTGGCCCTGGGTCAGATTCGAGAGTTGCCCGCGGTCAAGGCCGCCAAAGCCGAGGTTTCCATGTACACGTATGAAAAGCCTTCCTACACCGGGCTGGTCTACCCGACAGACTGCTACTTTCCCACCTGGGTGATTGATGAAGATCACTTGGTAACCGCGACTGCTGCGGAAACCTACAAATCGTTATTCAACAAGGCTCCCCGCGTGGACAAGTGGACTTTCTCCACCAATGGTGTTTCCATCATGGGTATGTTCGGTATCCCCTGCATCGGTTTCGGCCCGGGCAAAGAGGCGGAAGCCCATGCACCCAACGAAAAAACCTGGAAGGCTGACCTGGTGCGTTGTGCTGCCTTCTATGCCGCGCTGCCTGCCATATACCTTGAAAAAACTGTGAATTAGACAATGAACCATAAGCTTATTTTTATTACCATCGGCGGCAACTCGCTGATCAAGAGGAAAGAACTGCGGGCGGTAGAAGACCAGCACGCGGCCATTCGATAATCGTCATTCCAGAGGAGTACACCACCATGGACACCGCCAAAATCAAAGCGCTCATCAATCAGCTCACGCAGCTTGATTACGATAATATGTACCTCAATGACTTTCTGCTGACGTGGGAAAAGAGTGACGACGAAGTGCGGGCTACGTTTCTGGTGGCCGATATCCTGCGGGGTCTGCGTCAGAAAAATATATCCAGCC
>JAOZUU010000124.1:0-5101 GCA_029938515.1 Desulfobacterales bacterium
TGTCTTTGGCGAACAGGCGATCATCCGACAGGGCAGCCTTTGATCGCGGCAGTTTTTCGCGAACCCCTTCACGACCACCCATTTCTTTCATCAGATTTTTCGGGGCCGGGGCGCCCAGGAGGCGGTGGAGGCTGAGATTCGATTCGTCCGCATCGATCAACAAAACCGGATGACCGGCAGCCCTTAAAGCTTTGGCGAGAAGAACTGAAAGGGTGCTTTTGCCACTGCCCCCCTTGCCACTAATTAATATCTTCATGGGAAAGATTCCTTATGTTGTTTATGGTTTTACGGGCTCAATCAAAACCATCTAAACAGATAGATGATTTCCGAAAATGATGGCCTTGTCAAGATATTATCAGTGGCAATTCCATAACCATGGCAGCCATAAGGGCAGCGGACACAGGCCTCTTTTCGTAAATCCAAAAACGCCGGGAACTCGGTACCATTCTTTTGGGAAAAATCATTCTACATAGGTTGAATATTCGTCATGGATTTGTTACATAAAATAAGATTTTTCAGCATTTAAGCATTGACAACGGATATCAATTTTTTAATGCTGGATCAGGTTCGGCATGACGGTTTGGATATGTTTTACGAAACGATCAGTTTTCAGGTGATAAAATGATTCGAGCGGCCATTGTAGGGGCAACTGGATATGCGGGCGCGGAACTGGTCAGGCTGCTGACCGGTCATCCGCAGGTGGCGCTGACCCTGCTGACTTCAAGACAATATGCTGGAACCCGATTTGATCGGGTGTATCCTTCTTTGGCAGGATGTACCAATCTGGTATGCGAAACCCTTTCCATGGAAACACTTCACCAAAAGGCCGATGTGGTTTTCACGGCATTGCCGCATAAAATCCCCATGTCCATCGTCCCGGAATTGATCTCGGATAATAAAAAAGTGGTCGATCTCTCGGCCGATTTTCGTTTTAAGGATCCGGCCGTCTATGAAGCGCATTACCAGCCGCATGAAGCGGTACAATTGCTGGATCAGGCCGTTTACGGTCTATGTGAAGTGTATCGTGAAGAGATCCGGTCTACCTCGCTCGTGGGTAATCCGGGCTGTTATCCCACCGGTGCGCTCTTGCCGCTGATTCCGCTGGTGGAAAACAACCTGATTGATATGGCCAGTATTGTCGTCGATTCAAAGTCGGGTGTGAGTGGCGCCGGGCGCAGCCTGTCGCCGGTTGCTCATTATTGTCAGGTGAATGGATCCTTTAAGGCCTACAAGGTCGCCGAACATCGACACAATCCGGAAATTGAAGCGATCTTGAGTGATGTCGCCGGTCAATCGATACAGGTGACCTTTACGCCTCACCTGGTTCCCATGACCCGGGGTATGTTAACGACGATCTATGCCGGTTTAAATACGGGTGTATCCCAAAAAGATATTCAAAATAGTTTAAGCGCGGCATATGAAAAACAGCCTTTTATCCGATTGACCGCAGATGGCCAATTGCCGGATACCCTTCATGTCAAGGGCACCAATATCTGCGATATCGGTTTTAAGATCGACCGGCGCTGTAACCGGCTGATCCTTATTTCGGCTATTGATAATCTGGGTAAAGGCGCCGCCGGTCAGGCCGTTCAGAACATGAATCTCATGTTCGGGATTGAAGAAATCGCCGGTCTTGATGCGGTTCCCTTGCCGTTATAAAACAGCTCAGTTCAGCGTTTGTTTGTTGTATGAATTAATTCGGTTACGGGGCTTGACATCAAGCTGACCATCGCATAGTTAAGTGACAGTCAAAAAAATAGAAGAGGAGCTATTTTTTATACCTTAACCTGAATTGAGCGATTTTCTGCGAAGCTATGTGCTGAGATATTGAGATGATAAGGCTTTCAAAAAACGCAGGCATACCCGTTGGATATGCCGAGTATTTTTGAAAGCCTTAGCGCTCAATAGATTAGTGCAGAGCGAGATAAAAAATCGCTTAATTCAGGTACCAACCAGCTTTTAGGAAAGGAGCGAGGAGATGACCGCAAAATTGATCAAGGGGACCGAGATCCGGGAGGAAATTTTAGAGGAAATTGCCGCTGAAGTAAAGGAAATCAAGGAAAAGAACGGTGTCGTACCGGGCCTGGTGACGATTCTGGTGGGGGAAAGTCCAGCCTCGATTTCCTATGTTACCTTGAAGATTAAAACGGCGAACCGGCTCGGATTCAAGGAGATCCAGGAGAATCAGCCGGAAACGATTTCCGAGGAGGACCTGCTGGCCCTCATTAATAAATACAACGACGATGACAGCATCCACGGCATCCTTGTCCAACTCCCGCTGCCAAAGCATATCGACGATAAAAAAATATTAAATGCCATTGACCCGGATAAAGACGTGGACGGATTTCATCCGATCAACGTAGGCCGGTTGATGATCGGGGGCGACGAGGTCAAATTTCCGCCCTGCACGCCGGCCGGTATTCAGGAGATGATTGTCCGGGCCGGGGTTGAGACCAGCGGCGCGGAAGTCGTGGTGGTCGGGCGTTCCAATATTGTGGGCAAACCCATTGCCAATATGATGGTTCAGAAAGGACCGGGGGCCAATTCCACCGTGACCGTGGTCCATACGCGCACCCGGGATCTGGCATCGCATTGCAAACGGGCCGATATTCTTATCGTGGCCGCCGGTGTACCCGGCCTGGTCAAGCCGGAATGGATCAAACCCGGGGCCTGCGTCATTGATGTGGGCGTTAACCGGATAGGTGAAAAGATCAGCGAGAAAACCGGCAAAAAAATCGCGATCCTCAGTGGTGATGTCGATTTTGACGCGGCTAAGGAGATCGCCGGATCGATTACGCCCGTACCCGGAGGCGTCGGCCCCATGACCATCACCATGTTGATGAAAAATACCCTCAAATCGCTTAAATTCAGACAGGGAATTGCCTGATCTGTTTCTAGTGAAACAGTTGAATCAATCCGACCGCTTTTGAAAACAACCTGAGCCATATCAAGGGAGACTCTTGAAAGGCGTCTATTTTCAAGACTTTTCAAAGGCGGCGGGTTATTCATGTGAACACGAAGATAAACTTTCCTGCCATACCAAAACCGAACAAATCAGATTTCGATATAATGATAGAGGAAAATCGGACAACGATGCGTGAAAAAATATCCTTCTTTTTTTTGAATCGCCAGGGATCGGCTTCCCATCAGTTTGTTACCTCCCAAAAAGCATTAAAAATACTATTCTTGGTTTTTACCGGTATTCTTGTCGTGGGTCTGGTTTCGGCTGGATATATAACCTACAATTACCGGAAACTACAAAAGACTGTGGCCGAAATGGAGGCGATGGAGGATTGCATCGTTTCTCAACAGGATGAAATAATCAACCAGCGGGAGGAGATCCAGGCATTTGCGGAAACAATCAATGTGCTCAAGGATGAACTGTTCGCGTTGAAGGTATACGAAGCGAGGGTGAGAGAAATCACCGATATCAAAGATACTGAAAAAGCCGATAAAAAAGGAAGCCAGGGTGAGAAAAAGAACATTGGCATGGGAGGGCCGTTACCGGAAGACATTAATACGGATATTGGCCTGAAGAAAAAACACGGTCAATTGATAGATGAAATGCATCAGCATGCGGACCAGTTGAGACTGACATCGATCCAGCAGAGCGATGAAATAAAGGACCTTCTTAAAGAACTCCTGGAAAAACAGAAGCGGGCGGATTGTACGCCGTCGATTCGTCCGGCCAAGGGGAGGACGACGTCCAAATTTGGATACCGCCGGTCTGCATTTAACAATAAGCGGGAATACCACAAAGGGTATGATATCGGAGCGCCCAAAGGCTCACCCATTTTAGCGACGGCCGATGGCATTGTTAAATTTGTCGGACGGAATGGGTCTTTTGGCAAGATGGTTGTTATCGACCATGGATACGGATACACCACCCGTTACGCCCATGCGTCCAAGCTTGTAAAAAAGAAGGGTGAGCAGGTGAAAAAAGGGGATGTGATTGCCCTGGTTGGAAACACCGGCCGCAGTACCGGGCCGCATGTGCATTATGAAGTGCTTAAAAAGGGAGTACCGGTCAATCCCCAAAAGTATTTTCTCAATTAGCCCTTTAACCTTCCTTACGAAAATTCAATCCGGCAAAACCGTAAAGAAACACTCGAAAGACAGCGTTTTCCGCTGTAACGGTTTTGTAGACAATATAAAATCTCTCTAAAACCTCATTCCAGCCCGCTCATAGTCCGGGATAAACCACGTCCGGAAACCAGTTATTTCAACATCTTCCGAATGCCGGATTGAGCCTGCCCTCAAATGGACAGGCCGACCGCCACATTTCAGGTCCCCGGAAAGCAATATTTACATTAGATTTACATTGACATTGACATTTAAGCATAGTACCATTTTTCCGGAATGAATTGGATGCCTTTGGAGGAACCCATGAACGCGGAATTAACGCCCAAACAGCAACATTTTCTGGATTATTTGGCGCGCAAGATCACCCACGCCGGCCGGGCGCCGAGTTTGCGCCAGGCGGCCAAAGATCTGTCGGTGAGCCATGCGGCGGTGGCGCAGATGCTCAGGGTGTTAGAAGAAAAAGGATACGTCCGTCGGGAAGGGCGTTACAGCCGGGTTGTTCATCTGTTGAATCGAGTCCGGAAAACAGCGGCCCTTCAACGTTGGCGTGAGATTCCCGTGGTGGGGCGCATCGCGGCCGGTTTGCCCCTTTATGCCCAGCAGGAATGGGACGGGGGTATCGTGGTGGATACGGCCCTGTTTCGGGGCGAGAACCTGTTCGCCCTGCGGGTCAACGGCGATTCCATGCAAGGAGTTGGAATTCTCGATGACGATGTGGCCATCTGCGAACCGCGCCAGTACGCTGAAAACGGTGAGATCGTGGCAGCCCTCATCAACGGTGAGGAAGCCACGGTCAAACGGTTTTTTCTCCGCAAGGATCACGTAGCACTGCGGCCGGAAAATCCGGACTATGAGATCATGCGATACGGGTTCGGCGAGGTCCTGATTCAGGGAAAAGTGATCGGTATCCAGCGGGGAACGGAGGAGATGGAACGATTGTGACTGGTTGGCCCGTTTGCCGGCCGAAAATCCCGCGCTCTTTGGCGGGGTTGGTGGAATTTATCCGTAGGGGCAGGCC
>JAOZUU010000124.1:5201-7611 GCA_029938515.1 Desulfobacterales bacterium
TGAACGTCCAACATCGAACATCGAATTAAAAATGGACGGATTACAAATAGAAAATTGCCGCCTCAGAATCGGTACCAGCGGCTATTCCTACGCCGAGTGGGTGGATGCCGGCGTCTATCCGCCGGGGACCCGTTCGGCGGACATGCTGACTCTGTACGGCCGACGCTTTTCCGCCACCGAGTTGAATTACACCTGGTACCAGATGCCCCGGGCGCCGGCCATTGACCGGATGCGCCAAAAGGTATCGGCGGATTTCGGCTTTGCCGCCAAGCTGACCCGCACCCTGACCCACGAAATCAAAGCGGAGCAGTGGCGGGGAGAAGCCGCCCGCTATCGGGACGGCGTGACCCCGTTGATCCAGACCGGGCAATTACTGGCCGTGTTGATGCAGTTTCCACCCGCCTTTGACCGGTCGCGTAAAAACCGGGTTTATCTGGCCGCCTTGCTGGACGCCCTGTCCGGCCTGCCCCTGGCGGTGGAATTCAGAAACGCTTCCTGGGCCGTGGACCGGGTATTCCATGAATTGGAAAATCGCCATACGACTCTGGTAGCGGTGGACGAGCCGGATCTGCCGGGGCTGTTTCCACCCCTGGACGTGGTCACCAATCCCGATCTGTTCTACATCCGGTTCCACGGCCGGAACACCCGCGGATGGCGTTCGGGCAACATGCAAAAGCAGTTCGACTACGACTATACCGACGACGAATTGGCCGAATGGACCGGCCGGCGGATTGTCAAGATGGCCGGACAGACAAAAAACGGAGTGATCTTTTTCAACAACCACGTGCGGGGGCAGGCGGTGGGGAATGCTGCCCGGCTGGTTGAGTTGCTGAATCAGTTGGCCGGTTAGCTCGTTGACCGGTTTATCCATAATGGTAGGGGCAACCCCCTGTGGTTGCCCTGGTAGGGCTGAAAAAATGAACATTGAACGCTGAATGGAAAAAAACGAAGAAACAGAAAAACTATTTAAGATTTTCGTTACGAAGATCAAAATGACTGAAAAGAACCAGAAATAGTTGATAAATGTTCAGTATCGGGTATTTGTTTTTTATTCGATGTTGAACGTTGGACGTTCGATGTTGGATGTTCATTTTTTAAGGGCTGGGCAGGCATCAGGCTTCGCAAAGCTACGCCCGACAAGCGAGGCCTGCCCCTACGGGCAAATTCCACCAACTGGCGGTGCGAACCTCGCCGAGGGGCGGAATCTTCGACCGACCAACGGGCAAACCGAAACCATGACCCGCTCCATCATCCATCTCAATATCGCCGATTTTGCCGTGGCTGTCGAAAGGCAACTGGACCGCCGCTTGGAAAACCGGCCGGTGCTCATCGCCCGGGCCGCAGCGACACGGGCCGTTGTCTACGACATGAGCGAAGAAGCCTATGCCGGCGGAATCCGCAAAGGGATGCCCCTTCGCCGGGCCGTACGACGAATACCCGATGCCACGGTTTTATCGCCCCATCCCGACCGCTACGAGCGGGTCATGGCGGCTTTGCTCAAACGGGTCTTGCCGTATTCGCCGCTGATCGAGCCGGGCGAGGATGATGGTCATTTGTTTGTCGATGTCACCGGCACCAGTCGTCTTTTCGGTCCGTCCGTGGATGTGGCCTGGCGACTGCACCGGGAAATCCGCACCGACCTGGGGCTGGATCCCATCTGGTCGGTGGCCGCCAACAAACTGGTGGCCAAAGTGGCCTCGCGGGTGGTTAAACCCACCGGTGAATACATCGTGGGACCCGGCGACGAAGCCTCCTTTCTGGCCCCGCTTCCCCTGGGACTGGTCCCGGGCATCGAAGCCGGAGATTTGATACGGCTGCGGGAATTCAATCTGACCCGGGTCCGCCATGTGACGGCGTTGGGCTTAAACCAGCTGGAAGTGCCCTTTGGCCGACAGGCCCGGTTTCTCTACGAGGCGGTGCGCGGGATCGATCGATCGCCGGTGCGATCGGTGAACCAACAGCCGCCCCGGGCGATTGCCGATCACATTTTCGATGATGACACCAACAAGCGATCCACCCTGGAGGGGACCTTGTATACTTTGACGGAACGGGTGGCCGCGAACCTCCGTCACCGCCGACTGGCCACCCGCCGCGTCCGAATCGTGCTCGACCATTCGGACGGCGTGCGGCGCATCCGGCAAAAGATCCTCTCGTCGGCCACGGCCAATGACCTGGTTCTTTTTGAAGTCGCGCGATCCGTTCTATACCGCGCCTGGACCCGGCGGATACGAATCCGGCATCTGCGCCTGATCTGCGACCGGCTCGCCTTTCCCCCGACCCAGATTCCCTTGTTTGATGTTGAACGTGAGACGATGGAAAAACGCAACAACCTGATCGGCGTCCTCGACCGGATCCGCGGCCGTTTCGGCCAGGATGCGGTTCGGGTGGGAAGGACGCTGGCCCCGTCGGT
>JAOZUU010000125.1 GCA_029938515.1 Desulfobacterales bacterium
TTTCGCAACGCAGCCAGGCGGGATGCATCGGCTTTTTTGACAACGATAGTTGGGATGCATCGGCGCTTAGAATGTGAAGCTATTTTTTGCGCGAGCCCATAACAACTATTGCTGTACTGCGTCCCAGCATGGCCGAGTAGAATTCAACCCTGTCACCGGGCTGCAGAAAGAATAATTGCGCCAGCCACCGCTCGGCCGCTCGCTTTTTGGAAAACCCGCTGGTCACCATAAGGCCGATTTTCTGCCATATTGTTGGCAATTGAAACTGAACACCACTTGTCGTCCCTGTGGCCACAAAGGCCCATTCTCCGACATCTTTCTTCTTGAATATTTCGGTAAAGACCTGGCCGGGACGCATCAAACAGTCCCGCGCCAAAAGGTGTTGGCGTTTTTCACCATTGACCCGAAGCGCTATGTCCAGCTTCTCCCATACCGCCGCATTGCCGACAACCAGCAGGGAACCCACATGCAGGGCATCCTTAAAGCTCTTGGCCTCAGTGAATCCGGGAGCCATATTATCCGCATCATAGGTTCTGACCTGGATTCCCCGGTCGGTCCAGTCGTTAGCCAGTATATAACCGAAACGATGCGAATTACCTCTTTGCATCAATATACCGATCTCCGCCTCATAATCAAGATGAGGCCTGAAAACAATATCGGAATTGGCGCTTACCGCAGGACCGAATTTGCGAAAATGAAACGAGTCCTCAAGCCGTACCTCTTTCTGGTGGCTGGGATAGGTCATTGCGTATCCCCATGTATCGACATGGGGATCGGGTAAAGGGCTCTGCAGGTTCTTCCATTGAATGGTCTCAGGGTTTTCGGAAGGAGTTGCAACCCATGCGGCGAGATCGTGATTCCATATATCTTCAAAAGGTAACGCGTGCGGCAGGATGCTTACCCCTGTTTCATTATGATTGATCACCCGGCGCCACTCATCTTTTGCAACTCGACAGAAAACGGCAAAATCAGGTCCGCCAACCGAATCAGGCCCCGCATTTTCAACAACATCACCCGCCTGGGATCCTGCTGATATAAAGCATAACCCCAAAATTGCAAATAGTAACGACAACCCTCGAAACATAACTTTATCCAAAATTGTTTACGATAATATGGCCATATGTTATGGCGCTTTTAACAACGCATCCACGGAATAACCGGTGTGGTGCAAAATCGGCATCAGGTAGGCCAGGCTCTTCCGGCCCGCGGCCTCGGGCCGGTCGACGTACGGGTACAGTTCCAGGCTGATGTCCCCCCGGTAGCCCAGTTTTTCCATGGTTTGAAAAATCTCGACAAAATTGATGGCCCCTTCACCGGCGATGAGATGATTATGCCGGCGCGTGGGGGCGATATCCTCGATGTGCACGTGACCGATCCAGGGAAATAGCATTTCGAAAGCCACTGTCGGATTTTCCCCGGCACAATAAAAATGGCCGATATCGAAATTCAGACCCACCATCGGGGAGCGAATCTCCTCGATGAAAGGCTTAAACTCAGACGTTCTTTCCAGCAGCAGATCCGGTTCCGGTTCCACCAGCAGTTTCACTTCCAGCGCTTCAGCGGTTGGAATGACCCGATCCAGCCCCTGGTAAAAAATACTCAGCGCTTCTTCACGAGACATATTTTCAGGCAGGGGACCGCCGGGCGGAATCGATATATTACCGCACCCGAGGGTTCGGGCCAGTTTCAGGCAGGCGAGGGTATGGTCGATGCGTATCTGCCGGCGTTCGGCTTCCGGTTCGATCCATGAGGGCAGGTAGGTATCTCCCACGGCAAAGAGGGTAAAACTGTTCAAATTGGTGATCTTTAGCCGATACGTATTGAGAGCCGTTTTTACCTGGTCAAGGGCAGGGTCATCAAAATCAGGGGGATAAAGGTGGGGCCGATCGCACATGATCTCCACCCCTTTAAAGCCCAGGCGGGAAATCTTCTCTATGGCTTCAATCAGGGTATATTTAACAAAAGCGTTGGTGCTGTATCCGAAAATCACGGTGCTCCTTCAATCAATGGCTTAAACGGATCGAGACCTTTGAAAATGTTTCCGCCTTAGGCGGATTCGAGTTTCTGCCCCTCATTGCCCGCATTCACCGGCCAGTTTTTCCAAAGCCCGGACCTGATCCTGGAAGGTCAGGGGCGGGTTGGCACCCATGGGTTTCTTGAAGAAGAAACCGAGCTCCGGTATGAGCCCGCTCCGGCCGGCCTGTTTCAGGGCGACCATCCATCGTGCCAGATCAATGACCATGGGGGCTGCCAAGATCGAATCCCGGCCATGTAAGTTGAGACGGATACTCATAGGCAAACCGAAAAGACCGTTGAAATCGACGACATCCCAGGCCTCCTTGGCGTCGCCCCGGGGAGGATAATAATCGATGCGCACGGTATGGGTGGGTCGACCGTACCGATTTCCCACCCGGTATCCGAGGATTTCATCCAGCAGTTCGGTCTTATTGGCCACTTTTCCCGCCGCCCGCTCGGGGTCCATCAGGTTTTTACCATCCGCATTGCCTAAAAGGTTAAGGCTGTACCACCCATCCACAAACAACCCGCGTGCCTTCAAGGCCGAGGCCAGCGCGACTTTAAAATAGGTTTGACCGGTTTTACCGTCGCAACCGGCTATCGGTACATCGCGTGTGACCGCTTCGTCAACAATGGGCCGGACTTCAACCGTATTGGGAGAAAAATTGACGACCGGTATACCGGCTCGAACGGCGGCCAGGACATAGGTCAAATCGGGAAAATCAGTCGGAGAGAGGGCTTTAAAAAGCATCTCTGCCGTTTTTAAGTTTTCCATATCGATCCGTTTGCCGGCAGGCAACAGGTTAATCAGAACCGCCTGTGATTTCGGATACAAGGATTTATAATATTCGATATCGGCGGTAACCTGATCGATCTGATCCTGCCAGGGGATGTTGCTGGATGGCGCCGGGCGGATGACCCGATCATTGAGTACCGCCTGGTGGTCAGCCCAGATCGTTTTGGGAAGAACCCCATGGGATTCGATGGCTGTGATCAGTGGAGCATCCATCCGATCCCATCCCACGAAATCGATGGCGTAAAATGGCGGCAGATCAGGGAAAAGCCCGGCGGTGGTCAGACTGTGATGGATGGATTCAGGATCGGTTCGAAGGTGCGCCGCGGCAACCGCCAATGTCGAAGCGACCGCCCCTTTGGCGCCGGCCACCATGAGCAAGACCGAAGCGGGGAGCACTTTGCTTGAGTGATTCATCTGCTAAAACTGACTATTTCCACCTTGAATGGCGTGAGACAAAATGTTCTATTTAAATCCAATAATTATATATCATGCCGGTCACGTCTTTGCCATGACAAATTTCGATGCTTATGGATCACTCCGACAAAGGGATAGCGCCTATGTTTTCCCAGTCGATAGTGTTGCGTTGCAGCAAAGGGTTCATCCATCAGCGTTAGTTTTACGAGTTGATCTATTCTGACCATTTCGTCGCCATTTTAATCTTCAGCGTAACAACTTGAAGGCATACCGGATACGTGGTATCGATCCCCCATCATTCAAGATAAATTTAGCCTGATTGAAAAAACAGCAAAAGGTACTATATAGATGGCCAATCGATTCAAACCCGGATTACGGCCTGTTTTAATCGGCAGCCTGCCATACCGGGATCACGACGAGGCGCTGGCGCAGGTTATTGCCCATACGCCGGAAATCCCTTTGTGGGCGCAGCTACCCGCTAACCCCCGCGAGCAAATGATTCCCCAGTTTCTCCCCGGGATGCCGGGACTTCGCACCGAAGAAGGCCGAATGTTTATCGCCCTCGGCGATGATACCTTTGACACGGATCTCCTGGCATTTTACGAATCCTACCTGTCCATCACGGAAGCCGATGGTGATCCGGTTGAATCCGGATTTTCCCTGACCCCGGAAACAGCGGGTGGATTTTTCAGCCTGGTCGATTACCTCAAGGCGCCATCGATTCCCCCTATGGCAGTAAAAGGGCAGGTGACCGGCCCGATCACTTTCGGCACCGGTGTCAAGGACGAAAACGGTCGATCCATTTTCTACGACGACCAGGCCCGGGATGCCGCCATAAAGCTGCTGGCTTTAAAAGCCCGCTGGCAGGTGCGGGAGCTGTCTTTGGGCGCATGGCCGGTGATTATCTTTATCGATGAGCCCGCCCTGGCCGGCTTCGGCTCATCGGAACTGATCAGCATTTCAAAAGAAGAGATCATCGTCTGCCTTGAGGAAGTGATCACGGCCATTCATGCCGCCGGGGGTCTGGCGGGGATCCATGTCTGCGCCAATACCGACTGGTCCCTGGTACTGGCCTCGGGCGTGGATATCGTCAATTTCGATGCCTATTTATATTTTGACCGATTCATCCTTTACCCGGATCAGATCAAAACCTTTATCGAAGCTGGAGGCATACTGGCCTGGGGGATTGTCCCCACCGGCGATCCCGCCCACATCGAACGGGAAACCACCGACACCCTCGCCGACCGGTGGCGGCAACAGGCCCGGCAGGTGGAAAAACTTGGGATCGATATGGATATCCTGACTGCGCAGTCCTTGATTACCCCCAGCTGTGGGGTCGGTTCGCTCTCCATTGACCACGCGGAAAAAGTGCTTAGATTGACTCAGAGATTATCGGATCGGCTTCGGAAATAAACATAACAGGAACACCCGAATCGACAATATTCAATTAAAAATCAGGATTTTTCATGACTCAACCCAAAAAAATCATTCCGTTTTCCGGCGCTAATAAATACATTCTGGACGAAGAACTGGCCGCCATTGTCAATATTTCCATGGCTCTGGAGATGCCCTTGTTGCTCAAGGGAGAACCTGGTACCGGCAAGACCATGCTGGCCCATGCTATCGCCGAGGCCCTTGACATGCCGCTGCTGGTGCTCAACGTAAAATCGAGCATGAAACTGGTGGAGGCGCTGTATCAGTACGATACCCTGACCCGGTTGAATGATAGCCGTTTCGGTGATTCTCAGCGCGATGTCAGTGACATAGAGGCGTATATCAAAATGGGTAAGATCGGTCAGTCCTTTACCACCGACGAACGGATTGTTCTTCTTATCGATGAGATCGACAAGGCGGATACCGATTTCCAGGACGATATGCTCGATGTGCTCGACCAGATGGAATTTGACATTATCGAGATCGATAAAACCATCCGCGCCCGGAACCGGCCGGTTATCGTGATCACTTCCAACGCCAAAAAAGACCTGTCCGATCCATTCCTGGGCCGATGCAACTTTCACCATATCGCCTTTCCGGACCCGAAGATGATGCGTCGGATTATCAAGGTGCATTTCCCGGAAATCGACACTGCGTTGATGGAGAATGCCGTGGACACCTTTTACCGGATGCGGGATCTGGATACCGTTGAAAAGCGCCCCGCCACCCGGGAATTAATCAACTGGATCCGGGCCTTGAGGTTTGATCCCGACTTCAAGCCTAAGCAGTTGAACAAAGGCGATGTGCCCTATCTGGGCGTTCTGTTTAAAAAAAGCGAGGATTATCAAAAAGTTGCCGCCTCCGTGCAAAGAAGACGATTATTTTAACCTGAATTGAGCGATTTAATTGAAAGCCTTAGCACTCAATAGATTAGTGCAGAGTATGCAAAAAATCGCTAAATTCAGGTTTAAAGAATAACAGCAATGTTTATCGACTTTTTCTATAAACTCAAGGAAGCGGGCATCCCCGTTTCACCCACCTCGTTTCTCACCTTTCATAAGGCGCTGAACAAGGGGTTGGTCGGTTCACTGAACGATTTTTATACCGCCTCCCGCTCCATCCTTATCAAGAGCGAGCGCTATTTCGATCTCTTTGATCAGGTATTTGCCCATTATTTCGAAGGGGCCGAAATGCCCGATCCGGACGGCATGGTGCTGGACGAAATGGCCCGGGTGCTGCTCCAATCATGGTTGAAAAATCCTAAAATTCTGGCTGATGCCCTCGGCATGGATGAATCGGAGCTCAGCAAATTATCACCCGAGGAACTGATCGAATATTTTAAGGCCCGCCTGAAAGACCAGACCGGGGAACATCACGGCGGCAGTCGCTGGATCGGTACCGGCGGCAGGTCGCCGGTGGGTCATTCAGGATTTCATCCGGGCGGGATGCGGGTGGGAGGGGAATCCCGCAACCAGTCGGCTGTCAAGGTGGCCATGGACCGACGGTACAGGGATTACTCCCTTTCCGGCCCCCTCACACGACCCATGATGGGCGAGGCCCTCAAACGACTCAGACACATGATTCCTGCCGGTCCTATGGACCAGATCAATGTGGACGCCACTATTTACCAGACCATGAAAAATGCCGGAGAAATCGAGATTGTTTTCGACCGCAACCTGAAAGACCGGCTGAAAGTCATTCTGGCCATTGATAACGGCGGATGGTCCATGGACCCGTATATCCAAGTCATACAAACCCTGTTTGACTATGCCCGGGACCAGTTCAAGGAACTGAAAATCTACTTTTTCCACAACACGATTTACGATGTGCTCTGGGAGGATACGGCCCGATATAAAAAGCCTCAACGGGTGGATGAGTTTGTCCGCCTTGACCCCGACACCCGGATGGTCATTGTGGGCGACGCCAGCATGGCCCCCTACGAATTGATGGCCACCGATGGATCCATCCATCTGGAGGAACGGTCCGGCCTGCCGAGTATCGAACGACTGCGTCTTATTGCCGACACTTTTCCCCACAGCGTCTGGCTCAATCCGGTTCCTGAAAGAATGTGGGACTTCACCCAGACCATCGCCGTTATCCGACGGATTTTCCCCATGTTCGAGCTTTCCATCGACGGTTTGGAAAAGGCGGTCGGGCACATGATGGCTAAATAGGGAGGTAAAACCATGGGCACAAAACGCGAAATAGAATGGTATCGGAAATTCCAGGAAGGAACTTTCCTCATCAGGGGGTGGCAGTCACGGAAAAAAGAAATCCTCGGCGCGATACCGGCAACTGAAAAGGATACCGTTGACGAACTCCTCGATAAACTGGGTGAAAAAATCGGTAAAGAATGGGCCAGGGCTCGCCATGTACGTCGGATTGACACGGCGACACTCCAGCAATGGGGGGACCGTTTGCGAAAATCCCAGAAAAAGGGATTGGATATGCTGGTGGCCGAGATTCGTGAACTGGATACAAAAGTAGATGAAATTATTGCCTGAAGCCACTATCAAGGATCAGCGGTCGGTTTTAATCCTGGCGGAACCCCCCTGAGCATTCCATGGGCGAACCGATTGACAAGACCGCCACTATTTCTTCTTCCAGCACCAATCTTCGTAATACTGCCAGCTGGCAATTGAGTTCAATTCTTTAATTTTGCCATCCTTTTCCAATAAGGACGTCCGGATGACATCGCCGATGGATAACAGCCCGACGTATCGGTTATCCTTTTCCACCAAAATATGCCGAATAAACAGCCCCAGAAACATCTCTTCCAGCACCACCAGGGGCGTGTCAGGGGATACTTTTTTCAGCGGACTGCTCATGTAATCCCTCACCGGATCTCTTCCTGGATCAAAGCCGGGGTTCGTCATGTTGTTGAGCAGATCCCTTTCGGTCCAGATGCCGATGATACGGT
>JAOZUU010000126.1:0-3606 GCA_029938515.1 Desulfobacterales bacterium
CAACGTCCATCCCTTTCCTGGAAAGCCAGAAAGCCGTCGCCGTGCCCACAATGCCACCTCCGATCACCACCGCATCGGTTGTACCGAAATCGCTCTCGGTGGGAGTCAATATCCTTCCCATTTTTTCGACCTCCTTATTGTAGAGGTTCAAGGTTCAGGGTTCAGAGTTACCGTTCTTTCGTTGGCCTCGCTCGTAGGCTACTAAGTACTTGATGAAACCTCGAATGGCAGCACGGGTGCGTCCGGCATGATCATACACATCCTGAAACTCAGTCCCGCCTCGGCGGGATTATGTATTGCTGATCCAATGCCAGGTAAAGCTCACTCTGGACTTCGGTGCAAGATCGCTTTGCATAACGAAGAAAACGAACAAACTCAGGGTTTGTCTCCGACAGAACTCATGAGGGGTGCAAATCACGACTGTTGGTTTGCAAAATGTAAAGTAAATCCCCCTAACCCCCTTTACGAAAGGGGGAATCTTATCCTCCCCCTTTTTAAAGGGGAATTTTACCAACAAGGGTGAATTACATCCACTCATGAGTCAACGGCTCAGATTTGACGTGAACCCTGAACCTCTGAACCTTGAACCTCTGAACGGGGCACTATAGGAGGCCTCGGGCTTCCAAATCCTCCGCCACCTCGGAAAGACCGACGCTCAGCAGGGTCTCCTTTATTGGAATACCGTTTTCATTCCACCCTCTGGCGGTATAGTACCAGGTCAGCAGGTCGTCGATCTCTTCCCTGGATAAAACATGGCCCTGGTTTGGCCCATCGGCAATGGGTTCTTCGTATAACCGTGCCGGGGGGAAATCGAGATGCCGGCCGAAGCCGTTTATCTCCCGCACCGAAAACGCACGGGTAAGCTGCCAGATGCGCTCGGAAATCTTCAGCAGTGCTTCCCAGCTTTTCGTTATTCCCGTGATTACCGAATACAGTTCGGCGTAATGTTCCGCCTCAAAGCCCAGCTCCATCATTTGAAGCCGGCAGTTTCCAAGGGCATCAAAGAGAGAACGTTTATCCTGGGATTCGATCACATACTCGGCGCTGCGCTCGCTGACCACTGCTTTTGGCTGTGCCCTGATCTCCGTCTCGGATGAAATCAGGTCGTGCACGTTGGTCCAGGCGCCGGCAACATCGTGACCCAGCACCCAGGCCCGGTTGTGATGGGCCCCTACATCGGCGGTCAGGTACGCCAGCATCATCGAGGGGGCATTGCGGCATTCGTAGCCGGACCACTCCAACCCCTTGACGTGGATGGCAAATCGCTCCGAGCCCTTACCCGTCTTCTCCGCGGCAATTTTGACGCCTTCGGCCAGCAGGTCGCCGATTCCTTCTCGTCGGGCAATCTGATTCAACAGGTAAGCGACCGAATCCAAATCCGAAAAATCGATCTCTCTGCCGATGTCGTCACGGGATAAAATCCCTTTTTGAAAACATTCGATGGCCCATCCAATAACGACACCGGCGGAGATGGTATCGATACCCAGTTCATCGCATAAATAATTGGCATAAGCCACTTCCTCAATGGTCTTTAAAACACAATTTCCACCGAACAGGGCGATGGTTTCATATTCGGGTCCCTCCACATACGCCGATCCCAGCTTCGTTTGGGTGTGCCCGTACTTTCCGCAGGGGGTCGGACAGCCGAAGCATCCTTTGTCGGTAATTTTCAGTCGATTGAGAATCGCTTCGCCGTTGATATTTTTATAATGCCCGGCATGTGAAGTTTGAAAATTGCGGGTGGGAAATACACCGACTTCATTCGTCCAGTTGGTGATCCCGGCCGTGCCCTCCGGCGTCCATCCCTTAAAACCGGGTTTGGCCATGACCTTTTGGTAGGCTTGTTTGCCTTTTGCATACGCCTTTTTCAGATCGGCTACCGGAATACTTCCGGTGCCTTTCACCGCGATGGCCTTTAGGTTTTTGCTTCCCATCACGGCCCCGACACCGGTCCTTCCGGCCTGTCGTCCAAAATCATGGGAAATGCAGGCGTATCGCACCCGTTTTTCTCCGGCTGGTCCGATGGTAATAACCTGATAATCATCTCCCAGATGATTTTTAAAATTTTTCTCGGTCGTAATCGAACCCTGCCCCCAGTATTCCGTGGCCGGCCGAATCTCAACCGTATCGTCATTGATGAATAAATAGCTGGGGCTTATCGCCCTTCCTGTGATCACCAGGACATCATAGCCGGCATATTTCATTTGCGGTCCAAAATGTCCGCCCATATTGCTGTCGGCATAGCCGCCGGTGGCCGGGGATTTGGTGCCGAAATGGGTCTTCCCGCTGGCGGGAAGAAAATGACCGGTGAGTGGGCCGGTGGCTGCAATAAGCATATTCTCCGGGTCATAGGGCCCAATACCCGAAGGAATCTCATCGTACAGCATTTTAGCCACAAAGCCTCTGCCGCCAATGAAGTTTTCCGCCAAAGATTTGGACAGTGGTTCCTTGCGGATGGTGGCATTACTGAGATCGACGCGTAAGATAGTGCCTGCATAGCCATACATCATTTAGGCCACCTCACTTTCTTGATCCCCATCATTCTCTATATCCTGGACCCATACAATCGCATTTCGCGGGCATGTTCGCGCACATTCACCGCAAAGATTGCATTTAATTGGCACATCAGAATGCTTTTGTATAAACATCACATCATGGGGGCAAACCTCAACACATATCAAACACCCTGTACATGCATCTGGATCTACAATAAAGGCCCCATCTTTAAGATGAATCGCATCCTCCGGACAACTGTCGGCACACTCACCGCACTGATCACAGAGGTGGATACGGTAATCGCCCGGAGCAGGAAAGCGTGCTTCAATGGTCAGTAATGATCTGGAAGGATTGACTTCTTTGAAATTTTCAATGGCACATGCCAACCGGCAGGTGTTACAGCCGGAACAATTTTCATGTATTGCTCTTAATTCCACAGGTCTTCAACTCCTTTATGTTTTAGTCTTACCCTTGTTGAAGCTAAGGGTTCGGAGAAAAACCCCGATCATTTGAAGCCGTAATTTATTTTTTACGCGAACCCCCTGGCGTTTTACGAATGCCAGTACTTCGCCATGCGATCCATTTCTTTGATAATTTCTATTGGTAAGAGTTCGGTCTCGCGATCCATTATTTTCCGGGTTTTTTCTCGCAATCGTTCCGTAAAATGCATTGCTCCCTGTTTGATCCACGCATTATAATTTGTACGGTCGAACAATCTGGATGCCTGTCCGTTCAAGAACCTTCAAGGTGGTTAAATGGACTTGCTCGATTTGGTCTGCGCTAAGCACATTCAAGCTCGGCCGGGTGTGCAGCTCGGAAGAGTTCTTTGTCATCTTCTCCACTTACCCTTTTTATATGACCGAGGATGATTGGTCGCGTATGATTTCATAGGCGCGTTTCATTTTCTATCCGCTGCCGTTGAACTTGATTTTTTACTCGAAACCATCCGTTTCAGCTCGGCCGTCACCAAGTGCAAGTGCTGCTCCATATAGAGAGCCGCATTCTTTTCCTCGCCCCCGGCGACACTGGCAACAATTTTTTCAGCCGTAATAATGGCCTCGTCAGCCTCAAATAATGTTTCATGTTTTAACCGGACGTATTCTTCATGGA